>JAISQQ010000460.1 GCA_031274075.1 Accumulibacter sp. | reverse complement strand
GCCGCCGCGATCTTGCCGGGAATGTCGGCGTCGCGCAGGTCGGACACCCAGCCGCCCACGGTCGTGCCGATGACCTGGCCGGCCTGGTCGCCGAAGAACAGGCCGGCGGCGCCACCTACCACGCCGCCAATGGCCGCGCCCACCGGGCCAGCGAAGGCGCCCACCATCGCGCCGAGCTTCGCGCCCGCGAACAGGCCGCCCATCGTCCCGGCCAGGCCGCCCACCGCCCTCCCGGCGCGCTGGTCTTTCTCGCGCCGGGTCAGGGTGTCGTCCGTCTCCGAGTCGTAGATGTCGGTCGCCGCCCCGATGCCGCCCAGTAGCGCACCGATCAACGGAATGCGGCGCAGCGCGCCACGGCCCAGGCCCAGCAGGCCGCGCCCGGCGCCGGCAGCCATCCGTCCCGCGCCAGCCAGCAACCCGCCCGCGCCGGCAGCCAGCGCGCCGACGCCCGGAATCCGCTTCAACAGTCCGCCCAGCATCCCCAGCAGCCCGCCAAACAGGCCGCCCCCACCGCCCGCCTCGGCGGCGGGCTTTTCCTCGATGGCCTTCAGCCGCTTGGCGGCCACCTTGTTGAACAGGCCCTCGTCCTTCCTGAAACCGGTCAGCGAACTGTAGATGCGGCGCAGCCAGCCTTCCTGCTTCTTCTGGCTGTCGCCGCCGGTCAGCAACTGGTAGCCGCGCGCCATCGGTTGGGCCACCTCGTTGAAAGCCTTCACCGTCGGGTCGGCTTCCTCCAGGCCGGCGCCCGATTCCTTGACCGCACCCACGAGGCGGTCGGCCAGGGAGCGCAGCGTGCTTTCGTCCTGGCCGTCGGCGGAGCCTGTGCCAGTACCTCGCCCGCCGGTAGCAGCAGACCGTGTGGTGGCGGGGCTGCGCACGAACCGGCCCCGGCTGTCGCGGCCCAGCGGCTGCACCGGTGCGCGCGCGACGGCCGGGCGCGTAGCACGCAATTCGGCCACGGCGCGGGTGACTGCGGCAGAGCTTTCGGTGTCGCGGCGAGCAGCATTGCCGCCGGCGCCGCCGGTCTGCGGTACGACAGGCACGCGCAGCAGCACCGGAATCTGGCGCTCTCGTCGCGCAGCCTGGGCCGGCTGCCCGGCCAGGACTTGGCGAGCCGGGGCGACCTGCGTGTTCTGCGATGCGCGCGCGCCATCGGCGCCCTGGCGCGCCGCCGGCATCATCGGTTGAGCCACCTCGCTGAAAGCCTTCACCGTCGGGTCGGCTTCCTCCAGACTGGCGCCACGACCGGGTGTCGCGGGCACGCTGGCGCGCGCCTCGGGCGCGGCCCGGTTCAACGCGCTTTCGATACCGAGCACGGCCTGGCGAATCGCGCGCACGTCGTCACGGATGGCTGCCCAATCGGCAACCGCCTTGCTCAAGTCGATGGGGTCGCCTACCAGGAACCCCTGTGCGTCATGCTTCAGCGCCATCAGGGCCTCATAAAAGTGTCTAGTTGAGAAAACGTCATCTGCACCTCTTGCAAGCCGTCTTCGCGCCGGGAAAGGCTCACGTCGAGATTGACCGGACGGAACAGGCCGATGTCCTCGTAGCCGCCCCGGTTGCTCTCGGCCGTGATGAACGAATGCACCACGCGGATGGTGATGGCGAAGCTGCCGGGCACGCCGACGGTGCCGTCGCGCGGCGCGGCGGCGCCGTGGTGCTCGGCAAACCACTTCTTCAGGGAACCGGCCTGGTCATCCAGCGTCGTCATGCGCAGCTCGACCGCCTCCGTACCCTGCACGGCGTCGATCACCGCGCCGCCAACGCGGTGCTTGTCCCCGGCGACGATGAAAGGCGCGTACTCGAGCTCGGTAGCGAACAGGTTGAAGCGGCCAGGCATGTTCATGCCGCCGCCGCCCAGCCGGCTTGTCACCTCCAGCAGCCAGAGGTTCTTCTTGGCGAGTCGTTCGCCTCGTACCTGGTCGTAGATGCGCTTGGCCTCGCTCGGGCTGATGCCGCCAAAAAGCGGGGTCGGCGTGCCCCAGTACGCCACTTGGTCAGCAACGCCACCGCCGAAGCCCGGCAACAGGTCATTGAGCAGGCCGGAACTCAGCAGGCGCAGGCCCGCCGAGTTCCAATCCCCGCTCATGAGGTCGCCCACGGCGCCGGCGCCCACGTTGATCGCGCGCTGCGCCTGGAGGGGGATGTACTTGTTTACGGCGTTCATGCCGGCGTTCACGCCTGCGCTCTTGCCTATGCCAGCCACGGTCTGGGCCAGCTTGTCGCCGCCCAGGGCCTGCGTGGTGGCGTCTGTCACGCCGCCGAGGGCCGCATTCAGTCCCGAGTGGATGGAACCCAGCAACCCGCTACTTGACAGGCTTTCGGAGATGTTGTTGTAAAGGCTCATACCAGCCCGCCGCCACTACTGCCGCCGCCGAATTCGCCGCCATCCTCCCGCGGCGGCTTGGCATCGACGATGGCCGCGTACAGCTTCGCCTGGTCTTCGTCCAGCAGCATCGTCTTGACGAGAAACTCGGTCATGATGTCCTTGCTGGCGCCCATCTCCTTGAGCATCTGCATGGCCTGCACCAGCAACATGCCGCCGTTCATCGAGTCGGCGCGGGTGCGCTGCTTCTCCGCCTCCAGGGCGGAAATCGACCCGAAGAAGTTGATTTCCCAGGGCCGCTCCCTGACGTTGAACACCACGCCGTAGCGGCAGGAGGTGTGAATGTCGATGACGTGGTTGAAGAACTCGGCCAGAGCCACGCGGATGACGCGCGCGCGCTCGGCGGCCTGCGCCGACACGCGGAAGAAACCCCCTTCGCCCAGGCCGCCCGAGAGCTGATCGGCGAAGCCGAGCATGGAAAGATCGACGCCCAGCGCGCCGGACAGCAGCCGGGCGTGCAGTAGAACATCCTCGATGCTGATGGTCGCGGCCCGGCCCGTCTGGCCACCGTTGCCGGGGCCGATGTTGGTCAGTTGCTTCTCGTTGAAAACGGGGATGATGTGCCGGATGCGCTCCATGATCGGGCGCCCGCGCTTGACGGCCTGCTCGGCGTAGTTCTTCGACGCCAGCAGCATCCCCTTGACGGACTCGACGAACCGCTCCTGCTGTTCCAGCGTCATCGACTCCAGATTGACGGCCACCATCTGCTCGTCGATGGAGTCCATCCACCGCTGGCCCACCAGGCCCAGCAGCGAGGCGCTCAGGTTGTCGTAGGGTTCCTCGGCGTTGTAGAGCAGCGAGCCGCCGACCATGCTGGGCATCATGGGCAGCTTGTCGATGTCGTTCTCGGTGATCGCCCCCTTCAGGGACTTCTCGACCACGCCGAACTGCGGAATCCATTGCGTGCGCGGCATCTTCAACCGGGCGAGCTGCGACACGTCCAGGTGCTCGAAGTTGCGTTCCCCAAGGGAGACGGCAAACCCGATCGTGCGGCTGCCGCGCTCGTAGGGCTGCACCAGTTGCGGGCGGATCATCTCGTCGGAGTGGAGATCGACCACGCCGCGCGCGTCGGTGTAGATGCGCGCGTAGGAGTCGCCGTAGGCGGCCCCGGTGTAGGCCATCTGGAAGGCCACGCGGTTGAACAGCGGCGCCAGGTCGGCGGCGATTTCATCGGCGATGGCCGCCAGGCGCTTGTCCTTCTTCGCCTCGGCCGTCTTCTCGACGAACACCAGGTCGCCGCTGGTTTCGTGCCCGCCCAGGGCCGAAGTCACCAG
>JAISQQ010000448.1 GCA_031274075.1 Accumulibacter sp. | reverse complement strand
TGGCGATGACTTCGCCGGTGTTCTTGTCCACGACGTTCTGCGCCACGACGCGGCCGACGATGAAGTCCTCGGGAACCGGGATTTTGTTCACTCCCGCCGCGTCGAGCTCGCGGATATGCCGGGCGGTGATTCGCTTGTCCTTGGCTACGATCACCTTGCCGTCGGCGTCGCAGAAATCGAAGCGCGCCACTTCCCCGCGCAGGCGCTCGGGCACCAGGTGGAAGCCGATGCCGTCCGGGCCGATCTCGAAGGTATCGAAAGCGAAGAACTCGCGGAGAATCTGCTCCGGCATCAGCCCGATGGCCTTGAGCAGGGTGGTGACCGGCATCTTGCGGCGGCGGTCGACGCGGAAGAACAGGATGTCCTTCGGATCGAACTCGAAATCCAGCCACGAGCCGCGATACGGAATCACCCGCGCGGAAAACAAGAGCTTGCCCGAGCTGTGCGTCTTGCCGCGGTCATGCTCGAAGAATACCCCTGGGGAACGGTGGAGCTGCGACACGATGACGCGCTCGGTGCCGTTGATGACGAACGAGCCGGTGGTCGTCATCAGCGGAATTTCGCCCATGTAGACTTCCTGCTCCTTGACTTCCTTGATGGTGCCCGGCGACTCCCGGTCGAGAATGACCAGGCGCACCTTGGCGCGCAGGGCCGAGGCGAAGGTCAGGCCGCGCTGCTGGCATTCCTTGACGTCGAAGGCCGGCTCGGCGAGCGCGTAGCTGACGAATTCGAGGCGCGCGTTGCCGCTGTGGCTGACGATCGGGAAAATCGAGGTGAACGCCGCCTGCAGGCCCTGGTTCTTGCGCTGCGCGGGCGGTGCCGCCGCCTGCAGGAAGTCTCTAAAGGATTCGATCTGCGTCGCCAGCAAGAACGGAACGTCAAGCACGCTGGCGCGCTTGGCGAAGCTTTTGCGGATACGTTTTTTCTCGGTATAGGAGTAGGTCATGGTCGCTCCGAGCTTGGAAGGCACAATCCACCAGCATATTCATCCGGGGAAGTCCCCCGGAATGATTGCAACGGACAAACGAAAAAACGAAGGGCGCGAAAAAACGGACGGTGCGCCATGCGTGCTTGCGTTTGCGCGCTGCGTGTCATCGGGCCGCGTGGCGGCAAAATTTACGCTTTCCGGAAAGCACAAAAGGCTGGCAGCCCGAAAGCCGCCAGCCCGCGCGCAACAGCATGATTACTTGATCTCGACCTTGGCACCGGCGTCCTCGAGCTGTTTCTTGAGCGCCTCGGCGTCGGCCTTGGCGATCGCTTCCTTGACGGGCTTCGGCGCGCCGTCGACGAGATCCTTGGCTTCCTTCAGGCCGAGGCCCGTCGCCGCGCGCACGACCTTGATGACGTCCACCTTCTTCTCGCCGTAGGAACTCAGGATGACCGTAAACTCGGTCTGCTCCTCGACCGGCGCCGCGGCCGCCGCGCCCGCCGGACCGGCGACCGCCAGGGCCGCGGCGGAAACGCCGAATTTCTCTTCAAACGCCTTGACCAGGTCGTTCAGGTCCATCACCGTCATGTTGCCGACGGCTTCCAGGATGTCTTCTTTGCTAATCGCCATGATTGCTTGCTCCTAAAATCGGAATATCGGAATATCGAAATTGAATGAATTTGACCGTCGCCGGCGGCGTCTCACGCGCTGGCTGCGGTGGCTGCGGTGGCTTCAGCGGCTTCTTCGCGCTGCCTGGCCAGAGCGCCCAGCGCGATGGCAAAGCCGCTCACCGGCGCCTGCATCACGCCCAGCAGCCTGGCCAGCAGTTCCTCGCGGCCCGGAATCGCCGCCAGCGCCTGCACCCCGGCCTTGTCCAGCACCTTGCCGGCGAAACAGCCCGCCTTCAGCACCATCTTGTCGTTGGTTTTCGCGAAGTCGCTCAACACCTTCGCGGCGGCCACCGGGTCCTGGGAAATGCCATAGATCAACGGCCCCGACATGTGCTCGGCCAGCCCCTCGAACGGACCGCCGGAAACGGCGCGGCGCACCAGGGTGTTCTTCAGCACGCGCAGGTAAACGCCGGACTTGCGCGCCTGGGCGCGGAGCCGGGTGAGCTGGGCCACTCCGATCCCCTTGTACTCGGCGACGACGATCGTCTGCGCGCCGGCTACCTGCGCCGAAACGTCGGCCACTACGGCTTTTTTGTCATCAAGATTGAGACCCATGGGTCCTTTCTCCATCTCGTTCATCGAACGGCGCGCGCCTTCAGCGCGCCGCACCCACGGCGACCTTTCTCAAGAGCACCGGCGATCGCCTGGCGACCGCCGAAAATCCTGTTCGGGCGCACCGTCTGCGCAGGCTGAAATCACTTAAGCCCCTGGTCGAACCACACTTCGCGGCACCTGCGGTCTTTGACGATCCGCCGGTAAAAAACCCCGGCAGCCCAAAGTTCTTCCAAAGCCGGCGCTGACCGGCTTTGCTTGCTGTTCCATCGTTCCATCGACTGTTGTCCATCCACGCTCACAGCGAGGCGGAATCCACGCGCACGCCCGGCCCCATGGTGCTGGAAACGGCGATCCTACGCAGATACTGCCCTTTGGAGGTGGCCGGCTTCGCCTTGGTCAGCGCCTCGATCAGCGCCTTGAGGTTCTGCTCCAACTGTTCCACTTCAAAGGACGCGCGTCCCAGCGTGCTATGCACGATGCCGCCCTTGTCCGTCCGGTACTGCACCTGGCCCGCCTTGGCGTTCTTCACCGCGGCGGCCACGTCCTGGGTCACCGTGCCGACCTTCGGGTTCGGCATCAGCCCGCGCGGACCGAGGATCTGGCCGAGCTGGCCGACCACGCGCATCGAGTCGGGGGTGGCGATCACCCGGTCGAAATCGATCTTGCCGCCCTTGATTTCGGCCGCCAGATCGTCGAAGCCGACGATGTCCGCGCCGGCGGCCCGGGCCGCCTCCGCCTTCTCGCCCTGGGCAAAGACGGCGACGCGGAGGGTCTTGCCCGTGCCCGCGGGAAGCACCACCGAACCGCGCACCAGTTGATCCGACTTGCGCGCGTCGATGCCGAGGCAGACCGCGACGTCGATCGATTCATCGAATTTCGCCGTGGCGAATTCCTTGGCCAGCTTGAGCGCTTCCGCCACCGGGTAATTCCGGGTGCGCTCGATCTTGCCCTGGATCGCCTTCTTTCGTTTGCTCAAGGTCGCCATCTCACAGGCCCTCCACGGTGATGCCCATCGAACGCGCGCTGCCGGCGATGGTGCGCGCCGCCGCGTCCATGTCGGCGGCGGTCAGATCCGGCATTTTCTGCGTGGCGATGGCTTCGCACTGGGCGCGCGTCAGCTTGCCCACCTTGTCCGTGTGCGGACGCTGGCTTCCTTTCTCGACTCCGGCCGCTTTCTTGATCAGCACGCTGGCGGGCGGCGTCTTCATGATGAAGGTGAAGCTCTTGTCCGCGTAGGCGGTGATCACCACCGGAATCGGCAGTCCGGGTTCCTGGTTCTGCGTCTGGGCGTTGAACGCCTTGCAGAACTCCATGATGTTCAGGCCGCGCTGGCCGAGCGCGGGGCCGATCGGGGGCGAGGGATTGGCCTTGCCCGCCGGCACTTGCAGCTTGATGAAGCCGACGATTTTCTTTGCCACGGTTCTACTCCTATAAACGGGTGCGAACGCGCCGGTCCAGGGCGCTCCCCAAACGACAAAACACGGCGCGAGGCCGCTTCACCCGGCGGACCGGACGAGCCGGCCCGCCATCCGCTCCGCTCAGGCTTTCTCCACCTGACCGAATTCAAGTTCAACGGGCGTCGCGCGGCCAAAAATCGTGACCGATACGCGCAGCCGGTTCTTTTCGTAATTGACCTGCTCGACAGAGCCGTGAAAATCGGTAAACGGGCCATCCTTGACGCGCACGACTTCTCCCGGCTCGAACAATACTTTCGGACGCGGCTTCTCCACGCCGTCGAGCATCTGCTGCATGATCTTGTCGACTTCCTTCTCGGAAATCGGCGTCGGCTTGTTGGCCGTGCCGCCGACGAAACCGGTCACCTTGGGCGTGCTCTTGACGAGGTGCCACGACTCGTCGTTCATTTCCATTTCCACCAGCACGTAGCCGGGGAAGAACTTGCGCTCGGAAATGCTTTTCTGCCCTTGCTTCAACTCGACCACTTCCTCGACCGGCACCAGCACGCGGCCGAACGAATCCTCCATCGCGTGACGCTGGATGCGTTCCACGAGCGCGCGCTGCACGCTTTTCTCGAAACCCGAATAGGCGTGCACGACGTACCAGCGCTTGCTCATAAACTTCTCCAGCCGAGAATCAGGTCGTAGAGCACCCACTCCAGGCCCTTGTCGGTCAGGTAGAGAAAGAACGCCATGACGAGCACGAAAGCGAACACCAGCCCGGTCATCCGCCAGGTTTCCTTTTGCGTCGGCCAGACGACTTTCTTCGCTTCGACGGTCGCTTCCTTGGCGAAAACAAAAAACTCGCGGCCCGGCTCGGTCCGCCAGGCGACCGCCGCGCAGCATCCCATGCCGGCGAAGACCGCCAGCACGCGCAGAATCATCGCCTGCTCGGCAAGCAGATAGAAGCCGACCACTCCGGCGACCAGCAACAGCAGCGCCAGCGCAAATTTGATTTTATCGGCCATTTCGTCAGCCAAAAAATAGGATGGTGGCAGGGGCAGAGGGAATCGAACCCCCAACCTTCGGTTTTGGAGACCGACGCTCTGCCAGTTGAGCTATACCCCTGCAACAGAGACTTCCGGCGCTCCCGTCTCCGGGAACGCCGTGCATCGCAACCTGTTCGTTACTCGACAATTTTGGCGACGACGCCGGCGCCGACGGTGCGTCCGCCTTCCCGGATGGCGAAGCGCAGGCCTTCTTCCATGGCGATCGGGCAGATCAGCTTGACCGTCATCTGCA
>JAISQQ010000342.1 GCA_031274075.1 Accumulibacter sp. | reverse complement strand
GCTCAACGACGACGCATTGGTAAACGCCGCCGAAGAAGGTTTGCTTGCGCCAGGTAAAGCGCTCGGACTCGCGCGCGTAATGCTGGATTTCGTTTTTCCACATCGCTTCGGCGAACGGTTCGAGACAGCGATTGACCACCTTGAGGAGGTAGCGGATCGGCTGCCACCAGGCCGGATTGTGGTAATCGACGAACACCGCCTTGCCGCCCTCGGGCAATTTCGCCAGCATGTTGTCGACGATTTCGTGTTTCTTCTCTTCCGGCACCTCGTGCAAGAGGAAAAAGCTGCAAATCAGGTCGTAGGACTCCTCGACGGCGAAGCTGGCGGCGTCGGCGCGGATGACCCTGGTCCAGTCCATGCCGGCCAGTTTGCGGGCGGCGTGCTCGATTTGCACGGGCGTGATGTCGGTGAGGTGGAAAACGCCGCCGGGGCCGACCTTTTTCGCCGCGCGCGTGACCAGATCCCCATAGACATGGGCCACCTGCCAGACGCGCATGCCTTCCCCGATCTCGTCGAGATAGGCGCGCATCAGGCGCTGGTCGTTGAGGAACAAGAGGACGCTGACCACCCAGCCGCGATCGAGCGCGCGCGCCCATTTCGGATCGACGTACGCCCAGTCATAGACGTCGATCATGTACCCTGGAACACCGTCGTAGTAGGGATCGGTGTCGAGCGGCGAATGGTTCTTGGTCATTTTCTCCATCCTGTCTAAGCAAAATCCTGCAACGGCGACGGTCGGCTGGCCGCGAGGAAAACCGTGGCATGTCCGGGCGGGGCGAGACGCGAATCGGGTGATTGTCCCCCAAGCCCCGGCGCACGGTCAAACACCGCCCGTCAGGGCGGCAGCGGGGCGAACAGCGCGGCGAGGTCGTCCTCGCCGAACTTGAGCGCGACCTTGCTGTCCGCCGACAGTATCCCGGCGGCGAGATCCGCCTTGCGTTCCTGCAAGGCGAGAATTTTCTCCTCGATGCTGCCGGCGACGATCAGCTTGTACACGAACACCGGCTTGTCCTGGCCGATGCGGTGCGCGCGGTCGGTCGCCTGGTTCTCCACCGCCGGGTTCCACCACGGATCGTAATGGATGACCGTGTCGGCGGAAGTGAGGTTGAGTCCGACGCCGCCCGCCTTCAGGCTGACCAGGAACACCGGCACCTCGCCGGACTGGAAACGGCGCACCGGACTTTCCCGGTCGGCCGTATCCCCGGTCAGCAGGGCATAGTCGATCCAGGCGCGCCGCATCTCCTGCTCGATCAGCGCCAGCATGCCCGTAAACTGGGAAAAGACGAGAATCCTCCGTCCTTCGTCGACCAGTTCCGGCAGCATCGTCATCAGCAGTTCGAGCTTGGCGCGCTCCTGGACTTTCTGGGCGACCGGCAGCTTGACCAGCCGCGGATCGCAGCAGACCTGGCGCAGCTTGAGCAAGGCGTCGAGGATGACGATCTGGCTGCGCCCGAAGCCCTTGCTGGCGATTTCCTCGCGCACCATCACGTCCATCGAGGCGCGCACCGCCTCGTACAAATCGCGCTGCCCGCCGCTCAGCTCGATCTTGCGCAGGATGATCGTCTTGGGCGGCAGTTCCGGCGCCACCTCCTCCTTGCGCCGCCGCAGGATGAACGGGCGGATGCGCCGCGCCAGGAGATCGCGCCGTCCGGCGTCGCCCTGTTTCTCGATCGGCGCGCGCCAGTAGCGGGCAAAGGCGGCGGCGTCGCCGAGGAAACCCGGCAACAGGAAATCGAACTGGCTCCACAATTCGCCCAGATGGTTCTCCAGCGGCGTTCCGGTCAGGCACAGGCGATGCCGCGCGTCGATGCGGCGCACCACCTCGGCGCCCTGGCTGCGCGAATTCTTGACCGTCTGCGCTTCGTCGAGAATCAGCAGGTGGTACTTGAAACGGGTCAACTCGGCGGCGTCGCGCCAGAGCAGCGGATACGTCGTCAGCACCGCGTCGTAGCGCGGAATCCCGTCGAAGCGGAGTTTCCTGTCGGTGCCTTGCAGCGCGAGCAGCGACAGCCCTGGGGCAAAACGCGCCGCTTCGTTCATCCAGTTGAAGACCAGCGAAGTGGGCAGCACGATCAGCGCGGGCCGGTCGAGCCGCCCGGCTTCCTTCTCCAGCAAGAGGTGCGCCAGCGCCTGCGCGGTCTTGCCAAGCCCCATGTCGTCGGCCAGGATGCCGGAAATCTCGTGCTCGCGCAGGAACTGCAGCCAGGCCACGCCTTCCTTCTGGTATTCGCGCAATTCCAGTCCGAGTCCCGCCGGAGGCGCGACCCGGCGCACCCCCTGCGCGGCCAGCAGGCGGCTGGACAGCGCCATGATCTCGTCGTGTCCGCGGAAGCGCCAGCGGCGGGTGTCTTGCAAGGCTTTCAGGCGCTGCGCGTCGAAGCGCGAAACGCGCAGCCGATAGCTGCCGTCGCCCCCGTCAAACCCGTCGAAAAGATCGATGAGGGTCGCGGCCAGCGGCTTCAGGCGTTCCGCCGGCACGTGCAGGCGCTTGTTGGCCGGGGTGCGCAGCTCGATCGCTTCGTCGTCGGGAATCTTCA
Organism: Accumulibacter sp.; assembly: GCA_031274075.1. Lineage (GTDB taxonomy): Bacteria > Pseudomonadota > Gammaproteobacteria > Burkholderiales > Rhodocyclaceae > Propionivibrio. The sequence continues at coordinate 2,778 of JAISQQ010000342.1, read as the reverse complement.
GCAATTCGGCCGTTTCCAGCCAGCGCGCGTCCCGCTGGAAGAGGGACGCCAGAAGCGGCGCGAGCGGCAGCCGCTCGCCTTCCACCACGACGCCCATGTCGAGGTCGAACCAGCCGTTTTCGGAGCGCACCAGTTCCGCTTCCCAGGACTCGACCTGCAAGGCGTTGTGCCGGAATTCCTCGTCGAATTCGATCGTCCATCCCGCCGCGCCCAGCGCCTGCCGCCCGCCGCGCATGAAGTCCGGCCAGCGCGCTTCGCCGGCCAGGGCGTACATGGCCTCGGGCGGGCGGCCGACGGTGCGCAGCACGGAGGCCGGAACGCGCCGCAGGCCGGCGCCGGCCAGCGCCGCGATGAACGCCTCCTCCAGCTCGGGCCGCCGCAGCACGCGCACCGTCTCGCCGTCGTCGAGCACGGCGAAGACCTGCCCGTCGCCGATCCCGACTTCGGCGTCGCCGTAGCGAAAGCTCGGCAAGGCCACGTCGAAGCCGGCGCTCTCTAGTGTTTCGGGGTAGTCGCGCCAGGCCGCGTGGCCGTCGGTCGCCAGCGTCTCGAGGCGCAGCACCGGGCGCGGCGCGGCCGCGACGCGGCGCAGCGAAGCCTGGGCATTGGCCGCCGGAGGCGGCAGATCCGGCGCCAGTTCAAGCAGCACCTCGGCCACCAGCGCGGCCCGCTCGTCCGGTAGGGGCGGCAGGGAAAACAGCCGGGCGATGAGATCGGGATCGCCGGCGACCTCGAGCGGGCCGAGCAGCCCACGCTCGAGATCGACATACCACGGAGGCAGCAGCGGCACGGCCAGGCCGGATTCCGAAAGCGGCTTGAAACAGGGGCGCTGGCAGCCTTGCGCGTCGATTCTCCAGCCGAGGCGTCCCGGCCTCGGTTCGCCGTAAAGCAAGAGCGAAAGATCGCCGGACAAGGCCAGGCGCCCGGTGCGCAGCAAGCGCTGCAAAAGCTCGCCCGCCCGCCCGCCGGCCAGCGCGAAAGCCCGCAAGCCGCCGTCGTCCATGCCCGCGTCCCTGAGCAGGCACAGGATCTCGGCGTCGTGCCCGGTGACGAACGGCGGCGGCCTGGACAGCGCGCGTTCGATGTCCCACCAGGCCTCGGCGTCTTCCAGATCGCGCCCGCGACGCACCGTGATCCCGAAACGGCTGGCGTCGGACGTCCAGTGAAGCAGGTAGAAAAGCTGGTGGCGGCTCGTCGGCGGCTTGCTGCTGTTCTGGCTCACCGCCAGCGACACGCGCCGCAATTCCTCCGCCCACGAGAGCCTGGCTGGAACATGGCCTTCTTTTTCCATCGAATCTTCAGCGGCCTTCGTCGACATGAACAAGGATACCTGCCCGGCAAATGGCGCGATACCGCAAGGAACCCCGCCAGCTTCACCCCCCGGCAGGCCAATCCGGCAGTCTATTCTATTCAGGCATCAGAGGACAGGGGTTCAGAGGACAGAAGACAGAGGACAGAGGACAGAGGACAGTAATATTTGCGGGCGCGAAGCGCCCGGTAATGTTGGACCTGGATTCCGGCTTTCGCCGGAATGACGGCGTGTCAGGGGACAGTGGTTCTTGCGGGCGCAAAGCGCTCGCCAACGTTGGACCTGGATTCCGGCTTTTGCCGGAATGACGGCGTATCAGGGGGCAGTGGTTCTTGCGGGCGCAAAGCGCTCGCCAACGTTGAACCTGGATTCCGGCTTTCGCCGGAATGACGGCGTGTCAGAGGGTAGTGGTTCTTGCGGGCGCGGAGCGCCCACTAACTGGACTGTCCTCTGTCCTCTGTCCTCTGTCATCTGTCCTCTGTCCTCTGTCATCTGTCCTCTGATACATGTATCGCCCGTATCCGCTCAAGTCCGCCCAACTGAGGGGCGAATTCTTCCCATACTTTTTGCGCCGCGCGTTCCCAGGGCGAGCGATCCGGAATCTTGACGACATGGCCTCCGGCCTTCGCGGCTTCCGCCACGGCCAGCGCTTCATCCTTGACGATCAGCTCGTTGAAATGCGCCGCGCCTTCGAGCGCCGCCTGGGCGAATACTTTCTGCTCTTCCTGATCGAGGCGCTTCCAGAATTCGCTGGATACGTGGATCGCGCCGCTGGCCCAGATGTGCGCCGTTTCGTTCAGGTAAGGCACCACTTCGTACAGCTTGAGCGCGGCGTAGGCCGATTTGTTCAGGTCCATGGCTTCCACTACGCCGGTCGACAGCGCGTTGTAGGTTTCGGCGATGGGCAGCGTCACCGGCTGGGCATTGAAGGCCTGCCACATTTTCGTATGCACCCGGTTGGGGATCGAGCGCACGCGCTTGCCGGCGAGCTGCTCCGGAGAAGTGATCGCTTCCTTGGAAAACAGATAGCGCACGCCGTAGTTGACGTAGCCCAGGACGATGAAGCCCTTGGCCTCCAGGTCGCGCTTCAGTTCATCGCCCAGCGGGCCGTCCAGCACTCTTTGCAGATGGGCTCCGTCTTTCAGCAGGAAAGGCAGATCCAGGATCTGGGCCGCCGGCGAAAACGAGCTGAGCGGGGAAATGGTCGTCACCGCGCCGGAAACGGAGCCGAGCTGCATGCCCTCGACCAGTTCTTTTTCTCCGACGCCGAGGGCGGCGTTGGGGACGATGCGAAAGGCAAAATGGCCCGGCAGGCGGCTTTCGATCTTGTCCCTGATGAAGTGCCAGACCTGGGTCTCCGGTTTGCTTTCTCCCACCAGCGTGCCGATGGTGACCGTATGGACGCGGGACGCCGCCCGCGCCGGAGCGGGCGGCAGCGAAGCCAGCACGATCGTTGTCAGGGTCAGCGC
>JAISQQ010000297.1 GCA_031274075.1 Accumulibacter sp. | reverse complement strand
GGCGACGAAATCCTGTCCGGCAAGCGGCAGGACGCGCATTTCGCCAGCCTGGCGGGCCTGCTTGGCGCGCGCGGGCTGCGCCTGGCGTGGGTCGAATACCTCGGCGACGAAAGAGCGCGCATCGCGGCGGCCTTGAAACGCAGCTTCGCGTCCGGCGACGCGGTGTTTTGCTTCGGCGGCATCGGCAACACGCCGGACGACCACACGCGGCAGGCGGCGGCCGAGGCGCTGGGCGTCGATCTCATCCTGCATCCGGACGCCGAGCGCGAGATCCGCGCCCGCTTCGCCGCCGACGTCACGCCGCAGCGCCTGTTGCTCGGAACCTTCCCGCGCGGCGTGGCGATCGTGCCCAATCCGATCAACCGCATTCCCGGTTTTTGCGTGCGCGGCCATTATTTCCTGCCGGGCTTTCCGCAGATGGCGCGGCCGATGGCCGAATGGGCGCTGGATACCTTCCACCGGCAATTGTTCAACCGGAAGCCGATGGTGGACAAGGCTTTTCTATTGACCGGCGCGAACGCCTACGAGAGCGGCCTGCTCGGCTTGATGGAGCGCATCGTCGCCGAGTATCCCGACCTGCGCCTCTATAGCCTGCCCTCGATGAGCCAGGACGGACAGCGCAGGCACTTGGAACTGGGCGTGGAAGGCGCCGAACCGCGCGTCGATCAGGCGTTGGAGGAAATCCGCCGGGAAGTCGAGCGGCGCGATATCGCGTGGACGTGGCGGGAGTAGGCGCGACGCGCTTATCGGAGGACGGGGGACGGATGACAGTTCAGTTACCGGCGGCTTCGCCGCCGCAAGAATTACTGATCCCTGACCTCTGACCTCTGGCAAGGTACCCGCGAAACCACGCGGTCCAGCGCGCGATCCCTTCCGCCAGCGGCGTTTTCGGCGCAAAGTCGGTGTCGCGCGTCAGATCGGCCACGTCGGCGTGGGTCGCCAACACGTCCCCAGCCTGCATCGGCAGGAAGTTCTTTTTCGCCTCGCGGCCCAGCGCCCGCTCGATCGTTTCGATGAAGGCCAGGAGTTCCACCGGCTGGTGGTTGCCGATGTTGTATACCCGGTAGGGCGCCCGGCTGCTGCCCGGATCGGGGTCGGCGGCGTCGAAGTCCGGGTTGGGCGCGGCAATCCGGTCGAGCACGCGCACCGTGCCTTCGGCGATGTCGTCGATGAAAGTGAAATCGCGCTGCATCCGGCCATGGTTGAACACGTCGATCGGCCGGCCTTCGAGGATCGCGCGGGTGAATAGCCACGGCGACATGTCCGGCCGTCCCCACGGGCCATAGACGGTGAAGTAGCGCAGGCCGGTCGTCGGCAGGGCGTAAAGGTGGCTGTAGCTGTGCGCCATCAGTTCGTTCGCTTTCTTGGTGGCGGCGTAGAGGCTGACGGGATGGTTGACTTCGTCGTGTACCGAGAAGGGCAGGCGCGTGTTGGCGCCATAGACGCTCGAACTGCTGGCATAGACGAGGTGCCGCACCTGGTGATGGCGGCAGCCTTCGAGGATGTTGGCGAAGCCGACGAGGTTGCTCTGGATGTAGGCTTGCGGATGCGTCAATGAATGGCGCACGCCGGCTTGCGCGGCGAGATGCGCGACGCGCTCGAATCCTTCCCCGGCGAACAGCGCCGCGATGGCCGTTTCATCGGCCGCGTCCATGCGCCGGAAGCTGAAACGGGAATACGCTTCGAGCTTTTCGAGGCGCGCGCGCTTGAGCCGCGGATCGTAGTAGTCGTTGAGGTTGTCGATGCCGACCACCTCGTCGCCGCGTTCGAGCAGCAGGCGGGCGACGTGCATGCCGATGAAGCCGGCGGCGCCGGTGACGAGAACTTTCATGTCGTGACTCCTGGTACTGGTGGCAAGGAGGGGCGTTTCGTCCCGATTATCCCTCTTATCCCTCTTCTTCCTCGTTGAACTGCATGGCGTGCAGGCGCGCGTAATGGCCGTTCCGCGCCAGCAGTTCGGCGTGCGCGCCGCATTCGACGATGCGCCCCTGGTCCATGACCATGATCCGGTCGGCTTTCTCGACGGTCGACAGGCGGTGGGCGATGACCAGCGTCGTGCGGTTCTGCATCACGCGATCCAGCGCCTTCTGGATATGCCGTTCCGACTCGGTGTCGAGGGCCGAGGTCGCTTCGTCGAGGATCAGGATCGGCGCGTCCTTCAGGATGGCGCGCGCGATCGCCAGCCGTTGGCGCTGGCCGCCCGAAAGCAGCACGCCGTTTTCGCCGATCAGCGTGTCGTAGCCGTGCGGCAGCTTTTCGATGAACTCGCTGGCGTAAGCCGCTTCGGCGGCCTTTTCGACGGCTTCCCTCGGCGCGCCGGCGAGGTCGCCGTAGGCGATGTTGTTGGCCACGCTGTCGTTGAACAGTGAGGTCTGCTGCGTGACCAGGGCGATGTGCCGGCGCAGGTTGCGCAAGCTGAAATCCTTGATGTCGATGCCGTCGAGCAGGATGCGCCCGGTTTCGTAGGCGTAGAAGCGCGGAATCAGGCTGGCCAGCGTCGACTTCCCGCTGCCCGAGCGCCCGACCAGGGCGATCATCTGCCCCGGCTCGACGCACAGGTCGATCTCGCCCAGTACGCGCCGCGCGCCGTCGTAGCCAAACGACAGCTGCTTGATTTCGACGCGCCCCGACACGCGTTCGCGTTCCACCGTGCCGTGATCGGCTTCCGGCGGTTCGTCGAGCTGCGCGAAGATGCTTTCCGCGCCGGCCAGGCCCTTCTGCACCGTGGCGCTGACTTCCGACAACTGGCGGATCGGCTTCGGCAACATGCCGGCCGCCGTGATGTAGGCGACGAGATCGCCGGCGGAAGCGTCGCCGCGCAGCAGCAGCACCAGGAAAAGCAGCACCGACATGGTGGAGAAGGTGGCCAGTTGCAGGGCCGGCGTGAACACCGCCGAAGTCCGGGCCATGCGCAATTGCCGGGCGGTGTTGGCCTCGCTCGAAGCGCGGAAGCGCGCCGCCTCGTAGCCCTCGCCGCCGAAGCCGCGCACCACCCGGTAGCCCTGGATCATTTCCGAGGCGATGTGCGTCAGGTCGCCCATCGCCACCTGGATCTTTTTGCTCTGCTTGCGGAATTTGTGGCTGGCGTTGCCGACCATGACGCCGATGACCGGGAGGATGGCGACCATCACCAGCGTCAGTTTCCAGTTCATCCACAAGAGGTAGCCGAACAGGAAGACGATGCTCAACCCTTCCCGGATGATCACCTTGATCGCGTCGGTCGCCGCGCCGGTGACCATCGTCACGTTGTAGGTGATGCGCGAGATCAGGTGCCCGGAATTGTTCCGGTCGAAATAGCTGTTGGGCAGCCGGAGCAAGTTCTCGAAAAGCGCGACGCGCAGATCGTGGATCAGGCCGAGGGAAACGCGCGCCAGGAAATAATTGCCGAGATACGAGCCGACGCCCTGCCAGAAGACGATGGCCACCAGCAGCGCCGGCACGCCGTAGGCGAGGTCGAGTTCGCCGAGCAGCGGAAGGTCGTGGAAGGTCGACGTTCCCGGTTCGGTCAGCCCGTCGACGAAGAACTTCAGGATGCTGGCCTGCATCGGCTGGGCCGAGGCGAAGACGATGAATCCCAACAGGCTGATGGCGAACAGGCCGATGAAAGGCCGCAGGTAGCGGAGCAGCCGGAAATAGATCTTCAGCGATGAAACGGCCGGCTTGGCCGATGCCTGCGGTTCCCCGGAAAGCGCGCTCGATCGCTCTTTTTTTTCATTGCGGCTGCCTGATGGCAAGGTTTCTCTCCTTCTTTCCTTCTCTCCCGCGCGCCCCTCGGCCAGGGCCGCCCCGCGCCCGGACGCGCCGCCCCGGAGCAGGCTTGGGCTGGCGGTGCTGTCCGGCGAAGAGTGTAGCACGCGCGAATTTCCCGGTCATACGCTTCCCCGGCGCGTCCGACCGGCGTCCAGGGGCGCGACGGCATTGTTTCCGTGGCTTTATCTCCTGGCTTTTGCAGGGACCTCGACGCTATTGAAGACTGTTCGGTATTAGAACCTGTTCAGTTCACGATCTTCTCTGGGAGCGCGGCAGGGCCATTGCACTCTGCGGCGTCGTTGGCGCCAAACCGTTGGCGCACCCCGTAGGGCGGGAAAGCGCAGCGCCTCCCGCCGGTCGTTCTCT
>JAISQQ010000243.1 GCA_031274075.1 Accumulibacter sp. | reverse complement strand
CTTTGGTGTTCGATGAGGCAGTAGATGTAGCCCGCGCCGTGGGCGGTCTCGAGCGAGTAGAGGATGTCGGAGCAGGTGTGGCGCAGTTCGGCGTCGATGAAGGAGGTGGGTTCGGGGTGCAGGGTATCGAGCTCGCACAGGGCCAGGAGCGGCGGGGGGAGATGGATTTCGAGGAAGTCGCGGGCGATTTCGGGATGGCCGAGGAATTGTTTGAAGAGCGCGTCGTGAGGGGTCGAAGTCATGACGAAGGATTATAGGCTATTGGCCGGGAAGGGGGTGTTCGGGCGGAGACGCTTGCGGCGAGTGGGACGAGTGGGGCGAGCGCCGCGGGGAATCCGGATGGGCTCGCCGAAGTCACTCGGCAGGGAAGCGATTCGATGCTCCGGCCCTGGTTTCAGGTCAGGGCGACTGCATACGCAAATATCGTAAATAGTTGCAAAAAATCTTTTATATTTATGTGGCATCAAAAGGTCTTTCACCGCGGGCCTTTCATCGCGCATGAAGAAATGAACCCAATCGTCGGGTCTCCTAGGAATCCCAAACCCAGCCGGCCTTCCCTGGCGCAAAACCGCCGAACGCCTCCCGCCGGCCCGCCTGCTTCCTGAAAGTCAAATGCGTTCGCCCTGGACTCGTCATAACAACTTGAATATAAACGATTCCTTCCAACCACTTACGACATTTGCGTATGCGATAGCCCTGGGTCTCGAATCAATATGGGGGCTTGAGGAACAATTCCGGGTTACAATGCTGCCTTTATCCCTCAGGCAATAGCTGTATAAAAAACAGCCCGACTCTTTGCCCAGATGGTCAGTGCGACTCTTTGACCGGCCCATTTCGATATGTTCCAGCCTCTGTTGAACGCCGTGGCAAGCCTTTTTTCGCGTACCACGTCTCCGGACACGCCCATGTATGGCTTTTCCACCGACGACCTGGTCTGGGTGATGGGCAGCTTCTGCGCGCTCAAGCATTTGCCCTTCGACGCCGGATTGCTCATCCGGCAATTTCCGCCGCCCTATACGACCGATTCCCTGATCCACGCCGCCCGCGCCTTGGGCTTTCGCATCAAGCGGCAGCAAGCGCCGGCCCGAAAGCTGGCCTCGCTGAACCTGCCGTGCCTGGTGATGCTGCACGACGAGGCACAAGCCGCGCCCACGGACACGATCGCTCCCGACCCGTCCGCCGCCCGGAGCAACGAAGACGCCGGTCTCGAACAAGCCCTTGAGCTTCCGGTGACCGAACTTCCCGTCGAGTCCACGCTTCCCCCCGCGCCGGCTCCGCCCCGCGCCCGTCCGGCCATCGTCGTGCAGGCCGACGAAGAACGCCTCCTGCTGTTCCTGGCCGGCTCCAACGCGCCGAAGACGCTTTCCCTCGCGGAGTTTGCCGTCCTCCATACCGGCGCCGTGTTCCAACTGGCGCTGGCCGCCCAAGCGCTTAAGGACCCGGACAATGCCCTGAGCGACCCGCGCCGTTTCGGCTTCCGCTGGTTCATTCCCGAACTACTGAAACACCGGCGCGTCTGGCGCGACGTGCTGACCGCCTCGCTGATCATCCAGGTGCTCGCCCTGGGTACGCCCTTGTTCACCCAGGTGGTCATCGACAAGGTGGTGGTGCACCGCACCGAGAGTACCCTGATCGTCATCGGCGTCGGCATGGGCGTGTTCCTGCTGTTCTCCTCGCTGCTCGGCTGGGTGCGCCAATACCTGATCCTGCATACCGGCAACCGCGTCGACGCGGTGCTCGGCGCGGCGGTGCTCGATCACCTCTTCAAGCTGCCGCCGCGCTATTTCGAGCACCGCCCGACCGGCGTCATCGCCGCCCGCCTGCACGGCGTGGAAACGATCCGCGAGTTCGTCGCCAGCGCCGCCGTCACGCTGGTGCTCGACCTGCCCTTCCTGTTCATCTTCATCGGTGTCATGTTCTACTACAGCGTCACCCTGACGCTGATGGCGCTCTCGCTGATCGGCGGCATCGTCGTCCTCAGCCTGGTCGTCGCCCCGATCCTGCGCGCCCGGCTGAACGAACAGTTCCTGCTCGGCGCGCGCAACCAGGCCTTCGTCACCGAATACGTCGCCGGGCTGGAAACGGTCAAGAGCCTGCAAATGGAACCCCGGCTCAATGCCCGCTACGGCGACTACCTGGCCGAATACCTGCACTCCGGCTTTCGCACCCGGCAGATCGGCAACAGCTACAACGTCGCCGCCAACACGCTGGAACAGACGATGACCACGCTCATCCTGATCTTCGGCGCGTATATCGTGATGACCCGCACCGACTTCACCATCGGCATGCTGGTCGCCTTCCAGATGTTCGCCAGCCGCGTCTCGCAGCCGATGCTGCGCCTGGTCGGCCTGTGGCAGCAGTTCCAGCAGGCCAACCTGTCGGTACTGCGCCTCGGCGACATCATGAACGCGCCGCAAGAACCCTACGCCCTGCTGCCCAGCCGCACGCGCGACGGCCAGGGCCGCATCGAAATCGACGATCTCTCCTTCCGCTACGCCGACAACCTGCCCTTTCTTTATCAAGGCTTCAAGCTGACCATCGAACCCGGCAAGATCGTCGCCATCATGGGGCCATCCGGTTCCGGCAAGAGCACGCTGGCCAAGCTGCTGCAAGGTTTCTACGTCCCCACCGGCGGCATCCTCAAGCTTGACGGCAACGACATCCGCCATCTCGCGGCCAACGAACTGCGCCAGAGCTTCGGCGTGGTGCCGCAAGAAACCATCCTTTTCTCCGGCACGCTCTACGAGAATCTGATGATGGCCAATCCGCACGCCACCTTCGAGCAAGTCGTCCAAGCCTGCCGCATGGCGGAGATCCACGACACCATCGACCAATTGCCGCAAGGCTACCAGACCGAGATCGGCGAGCGCGGCGTCGGCCTCTCGGGCGGGCAGAAACAGCGCCTGGCGATTGCCCGCGCCTTGTTGAAACGCCCGAAGATACTCATCTTCGACGAAGCCACCAGCGCCCTCGACCCGGCGACCGCCGAACACTTCGCGGCCACGATCAACCGCCTGAAAGGCAAGGTCACCATGCTCTTCATCAGCCATGCCTTGCCGCGCAGCCTGCGGGTCGACGACATCGCGCACATCGGCGGCAACGGCGAACCCGGCGAAACATCGGAGAAGGTGGTGAAGCGATGAACGCGCCCGCGCCTCCCAGGACGCTTTCTCCGGAGGCATTGGATTTTGCGCCGGGTCTCCTGTCGATCCAGGAAAGCCCGCCGGCGCGCTTGCCGCGCGCCGTGCTGTACGCCGTCTGCCTGCTGTTCGCAACTCTTCTGCTCTGGGCGCTCTTCGGCCAGCTCGACATCATCGCCAGCGCCGAAGGGCGGCTGGTGCCGCAAACCTACGTCAAGATCGTGCAGCCGGCCGACGCCGGCATCGTCGAGGAAATCCTGGTCAGGGAAGGCCAGGCCGTGCGCGCCGGGCAGGTGCTGATCCGCATGGACACCCGCATCGCCCAGGCCGACCGCAACACCCTCGAAACCGAACTGGCCTTGCGTTCGCTGCAACTCCGGCGGATCGAGGCGGAACTCACGGCAACGCCGCTCGAACGCCTCCCCACCGATACGGACGACCTCTTCCGCAAAGTCGAAGCGCAGCACCGCGACCGCCGCCAAGCCTTCGAGGATGCCGAAGGGCAGGCGCGGGAAGGGCTGCGCAAGACGCGGCGCGATTACGAATCGGGCAAGGAAATCCTCGCCAAGCTGCGCGAAATCACGCCCCTCCTGAAAGCCCAGTCGGACGCCTTCACCGATATGGGCCAAGAGGGCTACGTGGCGCAAGTGACCGTGCGCGAGAAGCAGCGCGAATACCTGGAAAAGGCCCGCGACCTGCGCGCCCAGGAGGAAGCCGTCGCCAGCCTGGCCGCAGCGATGGCGCAAGCCGGGAAACAGTTGAGCCAGATCGCCTCGCAATACCGCAGCGAGCTGCAGAACGAGCGGGTCGAAGCGGAAGGCCAATACCGCAGGCTGCAACAAGAACAGATCAAGCTCGAACACAAATCCGGGCTGCTCGAACTCAAGGCATCGCAAGCCGGCATCATCAAGGATCTGGCGACCCACACCATCGGCGCGGTGGTCTCGCCCGGCACCGTGGTGCTGACCCTGGTGCCCGAGAACGAGCCGCTGGTGGCCGAAGTCATGATCCGCAACGACGACGTGGGTTTCGTCTATCCGCGACAAGAGGTCAAGGTCAAACTGGCGGCGTATCCGTTCCAGAAGTACGGCCTGCTCGACGGCGAAGTCATCCACGTCGGCCCGGACGCCAGCGAAAGCGGCAGCCCGACGTCCCAGGAGCCACAGGAAACACTGGAAAGGCCGCCGCCCCAGCTCGCCTACAAGGCGCTGATCGCCCTGAAATCCCAGGTGCTCGAAGCCCGCGGAAAAACCCTCAAGCTGGTTCCCGGCATGCAGGTCATCGCCGAAATCCATCAAGGCCAGCGCACGGTCATGGAATACCTGCTCTCGCCGGTGCAGAAAACCCTGTACGACAGCGGGCGCGAACGGTGACCGGGCGCCATCGCCGCATGCCGTGGCGGGCCGTCCTGCTGCTGGCGCTCCTGCCCTCACTGCCGCTGCGCGCCGCCGACCTGCTCGACATTTATCGTCGGGCGCAGGACAAGGACCCGACCTTTGAAGCGGCGCGGCACGGTCTCGAAGCCGTGCGGCAAAGAATCCCGCAAGCCCGCGCCGGTCTGCTGCCGACGATCGCCCTCAATGGCGGCAACAGCCAGAACCGCTCCGATGTCGACTTCGGCGCGAGCAGCCCCGCGCAAGACCGCGACATCCGTTCGTGGAACTGGACACTGCAACTTACCCAGCCCCTCCTGCGCCTGCAGAACGTCCATGCCTACGACGAAGCGGAGCACCTGGCCGAACAGGCACTGGCGCAATTCGTCCAGGCCGAGCAGGAACTCATCCTGCGCGTCGCGCAAGCCTACTTCGACGTGCTGGCGGCCGAGGACGGTATCGCCGTCGCCGACGCGCAGATCCGCGCCATGAGCGAACAGTTCGCCATCGCCCGGCGCGGTTTCGAGAACGGCACCACGACGATCACCGATACGCACGAGGCCAAGTCACGCATCGATCTCGCCCGCGCGCAGCGGGTCGAGGCACAAAACGAACTGGAAACCCGGCGCGCGGAACTTGAGAAAATCGTCGGCGACGCGCCGGAATCCTTGGGAGAATCCTTGACCGAATCGCTGGCCGTCCTGCGTCCCTCGTTTATCGCGCCGACGCCGCGGCCGGACGAGGCGCGGGAGTGGATCGGGCAGGCCCGGGACAAGCATCCCCTGGTGCGCGCCCAGCGCGCCGCGCTGGCCGCCGCCGAGGCCGCGGTGCGCAAGAACCGCGCCGAACACCTGCCGACCCTCGATCTCGTCGCCTCGCACGGGCGCAGCCATACGTCCGGCAGCCTGGATACGCCCGTCGACTATTCGACGGCGTCGCGCTCGAACGTCATCGGCGTACAGCTTACGATCCCGCTCTTCTCGGGCGGCGCGACCCAGGCCCGGGTCGCCGAGGCCATCGCCGGCCGCGACCGGACGCGGGCCGATCTGGAAGCGGCGCGCCGCCAAGCGGCGACCGAAGCGCGGCAGGCGTTCTCCGGCATCGCCAACGGCTTGTCGAAGATCGAGGCGCTGGCTTCGGCGGTCGAATCGGGACGCAGCGCGGTCCAGGGCAACCAGGTCGGCTACCGGCTGGGCCTGCGCATCAACATCGATGTGTTGAATGCCGAGCAACAGCTCTACGCCTCGCAACGCGACCTGACCCAGGCCCGCTATGACACCCTGATGCAAGGACTGAAGCTGAAGGCCGCCGCCGGCGTACTGGGCGAGGCCGACCTGGAAACGATCAACCGGATGCTGGGGCCGAGGCCGTAGGACAGGGGACAGGGGACAGGGGACAGGGGACAGGGGACAGAGGACAGAGGACAGAGGACAGAGGACAGAGGACAGAGGACAGAGGACAGAGGACAGTCAGTTACCGGCGGCGAAGCCGCCGCAAGACTTGCTGATCCCTGATCCCTGACATCTGATCCCTGAACCGTATCTGTTAGAATCGCGACCGGCATTTGCCGCGTGCGGGCGCGGCGCTCCGATCCAACCGTCGGGGATATTCCCGATCAATTGATGGTCGATATCAGGAACAGGTAACAGGTAACAGGTGACAGGTAGCAGTTCAGTTACCGGGCGCTTCGCGCCCGCAAATATTACTGTCCTCTGTCTTCTGTCCTCTGTCCTCTGTCCTCTGAACACGGAGTCAGTCTTACCATGAGCGAGGAAAAAAGCAGCCTGGATTTCATGGAGGCCGTGCGCGAACTGCTCGCCAGGCTGGAGCGCGTCGACGACCGCCAGGACGAGCTCGTCGAAGACGACGCGCGCACCCGGTATTTTGCCGAATTGCGCGCCTTGCTGGACAAGGAGCCACTGGACGAGGTCGCGCGCGCCATCGAGGCGCTCGAGCCCGATGAGCGCCTGGTCGTCTGGCACGAAGTGCGCGAGGAGCGCGGCGAGGCGATTCTCGAGATTCTCTCCGACGAAGTGCGCGAGGATTTGCTCTGCGACAGCCATCTGCGCAACGAGAAGACCTCGGTGAGCGCCTTCGAACTGCGCAACGGACGCCTGAGCCAGATTCGCGTGGCGACGCCGTACGACCTGAAATGCCTCAAGCCGATCTGGATCGACCTGGTCGCGCCGACGCCGGAAATCCGCGCCTGGGTCGGGCGCTTCTACGACGTGCAACTGCCCAACCCGAGCAGCCTGACCGACCTGGAGGCGTCCGCGCGTTTCTACGTCGAGGACAACGGCGAGGTGCATCTGCACTCCGATTTCCTGCTCGACACCAAGGACGAGTCGCGCAACGTGGCGGTGGCGCTGATCCTGCACCACGACGTGCTGTTCTCGGTGCGCACCGAGGAACTGCCGATCTTCCGCCTGCAGCGCCTGCGCGCACGCACCCAGCCGGGCTACGTGACCGACGGCAAGGACGTGCTGCTCGACCTGTACGCCGCCGACGCCGAGTATTCCGCCGACGCGCTGGAAGACGTTTATGCCGCGCTCGAAGACGTCAGCCGGCACGTGCTCGGCACCGAGATAACCGACGACGAGGCGGCCAAGATCCTGGCCGACATCGCCCGCGAAGAGGATTTGAACGGACGCATCCGGCGCAACGTGCACGACACGCGCCGCGCCGTCTCCTTCCTGGTGCGCGGCAAATCGCTGTCGCCCGCCCAGATCGACGACGCGCGGCAAATCCTGCGCGACATCGAATCGCTCGACGGCCATACCTCCTTCCTGTTCGGCAAGATCAACTTCCTGATGGACGCCACAGTCGGTTTCATCAACATCAACCAGAACAAGATCATCAAGATCTTCTCGGTCGCCTCGGTCGCCATGCTGCCACCGACACTGATCGCCAGCATCTACGGCATGAACTTCCAGGAATGGTTCCCGGAAATCCACTGGCGCTACGGCTACCCCTTCTCCCTGCTGCTGATGCTGATCTCGGTGGCGGTGCCGTTCTGGTTCTTCTACAGGAAGGGCTGGCTGCGATGATCGGGGGACAGAAGACAGAGGACGGAAGACAGAAAGCATAGGCTGGGGTGAGCGAAGCGAACCCCAGCATCGAATGTCCATTGGCTTTTACGTTGGGGTTCGTTTCGCTCATCTCAACTTATACGGGCTTGTGCCCGGCCTTTCCCGCGAGGATTTTTTCCACTGTCGATCCATGCCAAGGAACCGGGTATTGATGCGGGTGTTCCGCGACGTGGAACTGGTGGAAAGTCTTGGCTCCGGCATGACGCGCATCCTGCGGGTTTACGCCCCCTCCATTTTCGAGCTGACGCCAAGTTTTCTGGTGGTCACGTTCAAGTTCTCGGAGGGCTTCCGTGAAGAAGCCACTTCAGAACCTGTTCACGATCTTTTCTGGGAACGCGACAGGGCCATTGCACTATGTGGCGTCGTTGGCATCGTGGCGATTTTCCTGGGGCACGGGTCTCCGGCCCGCTTGGGTGTTGGCACAAAACCGTTGGCGCACACCGTAGGGCGGGAAAGCGCAGCGCCTCCCGCCGGTCGTTCTCTCCGGCGGCGCCGCCGCCGCTTATCGTATTCTGCGGCCTTTGAATCGTGCGGCGCGTTGCGCCGTGAAAAGGATCGTTGGTAAGGCGCTGCGCTTTCCCGCCCTACCGAACCGTCACTGTTTTCACGCACACCGGTCGACTTTACGTTCAAGAGAAGATCGTGAACAGGTTCTCAGAGATCGCGTCAAAAGCAGCGTCGGGGCAAGAGTCACTCGAACACCGAATTCTTCAATTGCTTGCCAGGGACGTGCTTTCCCCGGGGGAATCTGGTCAAAGAACTGAAGCTTTCCAAGGCGTCCGGCCGTTTGAACCGGTTGATTCCGCTCATGCTTCTCGATGAAACGATCGAATACACGCTTCCCGAAAAACCGAATAGCCGCCTTCAGAAATACCGCATCACCGCGAAAGGGCGCAAGGTTTTGAAAACAAAGCGAATATTTCCATCATGACAGAACAAAACCCAAAACTGCCTGGCAAAACCCTCCGCCTACTGCCGGACGCGCTGTTCTTCTGCCGTGGCAGCCGGCATAGGAGGTGAGCGAAGCGAACCCCAGTATCGAATGTCCATTGGCTTTTGCGTTGGGGTTCGCTTCGCTCATTCCAAGCTATGCGGGCTGGGGAAGAGCCGAAGGCCGTGGAGGAAGCGCGGAGGAAAACTCGATGCTCGCCTCCGGTTCATCCTCCTGCCTTCCTGGCGCCGGCGCTCAAAAGATACTGAATTGATACTGAATTCCTAGAAGGCGTATTTCACCTTCAAACTTCCGGTCACCCCTTCGCGTTTTCCGGCGTAGCCTTGCAGGCCCAGGTTCAGCGTCAGGGCTTGCGTGGCGGAAGGAGTCAGCGTCAGGCCCGCTTCGACAAAGCCGGAGTCGCCCTTCAGGTCGGGCGTATCCACCGCCAAGCCGCCGATGCTGGCTTTTGCCTTGCCGTCGTATTCGTGCTCCCACGCCGCGCCCAAATAGGTGCTCGTGGTCTGGCTGACGACATGATCCCATCGCGCGCCCAGACGGGTTCTTTGGGAATCGACCGGGCGGAATTTCACCGGGAACGGGTCGTCCCGCGTCAGGCGCGCGGTGTCGCCGCCTTGATGGCTCCACAGATATTGAGCGTAGAGTTTCAGGGCGGAGCTGGCGTTCAATTTCAGCCGATACCCCAGGCCGGCGTGGGCGCTGGCGTAGGTGGATTGGATGTCGTAGGCGGCGTGGCTGTTCGCGCCCGAGCCGGAAACGAAGTCATTGGTGCGGAAATCGACCTCCACCTTGCCGCCGCGCGCCGAGGCGTCGGCAAAAAAGTTACCGTTTGCCGTCTCGTTGAATTCCAGATGCGCGAGAACGCCGCCGCCGGTGTAGTCGGTGTCGCCCTTGCCGTGGCCCCTGGCATTGGCGAAGCTGTTGTAGCTGTCGTAATCGCCTTCGCCGTGCTCGACGAACGCGCCCAGCGTCAGTCCGCCCTGCACGGCCAGGGTCGAGGAGATACCGAAGACCAGATTGTAGCCGCTGACGTCGACATGCGAGCCGCTGTCGTGGCGCAATTTGCCGCCGCCCAGCGCGGCAAAGGCGCTGACGCCGGTACGCGCGGCCTGTGGCTGGATCGCGGCGGCGACGCCCTTGTCGGTGAAGAAGTCGGCGCCTTGATTGATAAAGGCCACGCCGGACAAGAAGCCTTCGGAAAGAGCCTTGGTTTGCGCGAGGAGCTTCCCGCCAAATCCACCGCCGCCCGTATCGCCGCCGCCTGTATCGCCACCGCCGCCCGTGTCGCCACCGCCTGTGCCGCCCACCACGGTCGCCAGCAGCCTGTTGCCGCTGGCCGTGATGTCGAAATCATACGCAATGGTCACGCCCTGCACGCCGGTTCCTTTGGTGACCGTACTGCCGCCGACCAGCGTTCCGGCGTCGATCAGCGTCACGCTGTAGCCTGTCCGCAAGGGCGTGCTGATACCCAATATGCCGACATTGACGGCCGCGTTGCTCACATCCACCGTCCCGGTCACCGTCAGTACGGTTTCGTCTTTGTTCAGGGTTCCAGGCAGGTAGAAGTTGTAGATCTGGAAACCGCCAAGCTCTTGGACCTTGCCTGTCCAGCCGTTGATGTTCAGGGTGTTGCCGGTAACGACGCCGCTTGAAAAAGATACTCCCCCATACAGAGAAGCGCCTTCGAGATTGGCGGCGCCACTGATGTTGACGGTATTGTTCATGGCATTGCCGCTCACAGTGAGGCCGCCAATGACATCATTCTTGACCGTGCCGCCGCGGATGTCGACGGTATTGTCCGTGGCATTACCGGCTCGTTCGACGACACCGCCATAAACGGCGCCCTCGACCGTGCCGCCGCGGATGTTGACGATATTGTCCGTGGCATTGCCGGTTTCTTCGACACGGCCGCCATAGACGTCGCCATTGATGACGCTGCCGTTGCCGTCGATCGTGACGGTGTTCCTGGTGGCATGGCCGCGCCTTGCATAACTCCCCTCCACACTACCGCCAATCGTCGAATCCGTAACGATCACCTGGTTTTCTTCGGCAACTCCACTGTTTGTGGGCTCGGTCGGTTTGACGCTCGCGCCGAATACACTGCCGGATGCGCGGCTCTGGGTGATGGTAACGGTATTGCCCTTGGCGATACTTCTACTTGTAGCGCCAGTAACGTCTCCTGTAATGACGCTGTTCCCGCCAACGCTGACCTTGTTTCTCTCGGCGGAACCACCGACATCGACGTCGGCGCCTGTTACCTCATTGGAAACCCTTGATGCCGTGATGTAAACCTCGTTGTCGTTGGCAACCCCGGACAACACATAGCCGCCGACGATGCCATGCGGCGCGCCGACGATCTCGCTCTGGTCAATGGTGACGATATTGCGGCGGCGGAGTTTCCGGGGCCTGCGCCGTCCACGTCGCCGCCGACAACGCCGCCGTCAACGGTGCTGCCGGTAATGGTAATCCGGTTGTCGTCCGCGTGGCCGTCATCCTCGACAATGCCCCCGAGAACATAGTGGCCGATATCGCTATGGTCGAGGCGGATCTCATTATTGTTGGCCTCCCCGTTTCCGGTCTTGAGGCCGCCTATCACGGAATAATCACCGCCCCGCGTCCAGTTCGCGGCCTCTACCCTGTTGTTGCTGGTGAAACCCGCCGGCGTAATGGCGTTCTCGCCGTCAAAAAGAATCACGTCGCCGGCGGACGGAGCGCCGCTCCCCGTCAAGCTGATCTCCCCCGCCCTGGCCAAGGGCGCGGAAAGCAAAGCCAGCGTCGCCAACGTCGCAAATCCGGCGCGGACACTCAAGAACATTCTGTGGTGGCGAAAAGAAAAATGTCGCATTTTCAATACTCTTTCAGGGTTGAGAAAAAAACGAGGAAAAGACCAACGCCGCCGCGCCCCAGGATAAGACGCGGCGGCGTTTAGGGGAGAAGACAATCCAGCGGCCCGCAGATCAGGCGGAAAAAAGCGCCGGCACTTTGCGGCTTGCCCAAAAAAGCGGCCCTGCGAACCATGTTTTGCCTATAGACGTTTTGCCACTGTTCATCGAGCCGTCTGGAACCCAAAAACGCCGGAGTCCGGAGTCGTTTCCACGAGAAATCCCTGGAAATCATCCCGCCGGACTTCCGCTGGCGAGGAGCAACGGAACTACGTCGCCAAGCCCGCAGCAAGCGTGTTTGCGCCGGATATCACTATTAACGAATTAATTGTCAATATATTACTAATAGAGAACTACGCTCCTGGTAAGTTGGTCACAGGCTATACGCATGAATCTGGGACCGGTCATCAAGCAGCTACGCGAGCGGCGCGAATGGACGCAGGACGGGCTGGCGTGGCGCGCGGGCACGACGGCGGCAAATATTTCGCGTGTCGAAAGCGGCAAGTACAACCCCGGCACCGAGCTGTTGGGATCGATTGCCTATGTGTTCGGCGTTCGCGTGTATGAGCTGGTGGCAATGGCGGAGGGTTTTCAACCGCCGGAACTGGCGGCCGGCTTTGATGCCGACGAGGAGGCCATCGTCCGCCAGTTTCGCCGGATGGGGGCGGAGGAAAAGGAATTGTTCAAGGCCGTCGCCGCCACTTTCGTCAAAGTGCGGCCCCTGCCGTCGGCGCGTCTTGCCGCCATCCCCCGGGGTCGGCGGCGCGAGTCGTGAAACTCGCGGGACGGCCTTGGGAGCGTTTTCGGGTCAAGTATCGACCCGTTTCGGCGTGTGAAACTGTTCAAACCCTGGCGCGGGTAGGGCACAGGATAGGGTACCGTCCTGTAGCCTGGGTAAGCGAAGCGCAAGCCGACGATCGTTCATCAGGCCAAGCGGCGCTTCGCGCCGGAGGTTTACAACCGCCGTTGCATCCGCGCCAGGGGCGTTACCGCAAGCCGCATGCCCATTGCGCCGAGAATGGCCTGAAAACTCCGCAGTTCGGGATTCCCGGCGGGTGACAGGGTTCGGTACAGCGTTTTGGGGTTGAGCCTGGCCGTGTCCGCCACATCCTTCATGCCGAAGGCTTCGGCAACACGGCGCAGGGCCAGCATGAGATCTTCCTGGGCGCCGTCTTCGAGAACCGCGTTCAGGTATTCGGCGGCAAACTCCGGGTCGCGCCGGAAACTTTCTCGGGTCGCTTCCTCATGGGGAATATAGGGTTTTGTCATTTACCTGCTCCTTCATCCGCCGCAGAAAATCAGCCTTACAGGCGACAGCCCGGCGGATGTCCGCATCCTGGGTTCGCTTGTCGCCTCGCACAAAAGCACGACAAAGCTCTGTCCATGCTGAAAACAATACACGCGATAACCCGGCCCTGGTCGATGCGCATTTCCAGAACACCTTCCCGGCAAGGCTTGTGATCGCCGAAATTGCCTTTGGCCGCCCGGTCGATCCGACGCAAAACCGCGATCCTGGCGCGGGTGTCGCGCAAGGCATCCACCTATTCCTGATATACGTCCGTGCCTTTTTTCCGTTGCGTAGTGGATGACCTACATGAAGTTATGGTAGCTTAAAAGCGAAAGAAATCAAGCCGTAAAACCGTAAGCCATCCTTGGCGGCTTCCCTCCATGAGCTACCGGACGCTTCGCGTCCGCAAAAATTACTGATCCCTGATCCCTGAAACGTAGGGCGGGAAAGCGCAGCGCCTCCCGCCGGTACTTTTTACGGCGCAACGCGCCGCACGATTCAAAGGCTGCCGAATAATAGAAGCGGCGGCTGCGCCGCCGGAGGGCCCGACCGGCGGGAGGCGATGCGCTTTCCCGCCCTATGGGGCCGTTGACCAAAATCCATTGAAAGTCTCCAAGGGGATCCATCTACGCCATTTGTCGTATTCCCTGTTCCGGCGACGGGCCGTAAGCTTTTTGCCCAAAGCCTGATTCGTCCTGGGAAGCATTCATGTCGAGAATCCTGTTTGCCTTGCTGCTATTCGTTTGCGCCGCTGCGGCGCGGGCGGCGCCTGACGCGGCGCTGGTGCGCCAGTTGGCCGACGCGGATTCGGACGTCAAGATCGCGGCGATCCGGGAACTGGCGCGGAGCGCCGATCCGGGTGCGCTGCGCATTCTCAGGGCGATGTCGGAAGATGGCCTGGCGCTGGCCGGCGAGCGGGTGCTGATCGTCGATGGCGGCAAGGTCTTCGACGCGGCGACCGGCGCGCCTGTAGAGGGGGCGGAGAACGCCGAGCCGGTCACGGTGAACAACCGCATTCGCGGCGAACTGGCCGGCGCGCTGGCGGCGTTGCAACTGTTCGATCCCGATCCGGCGGCGCGGCTGGAATCGGCGCAGCGCTTGCAGAGCCGGCCTGGGGCCGGGATGGCGCCGCTCATCGCGCGCGCGCTGGAGCGGGAAAGCGACGCCAGGATCAAGGCGCTGCTCGCGCTGGCGCACGCCCAGGTCAGGCTGGCGGACGCCGATCCGGCGGTCCGCCTGGCCGCGGTGCGCGCCTTGTCCGGATCGTCGTCGCCGGCGGTCAAGAATCTGCTGCTGCCGCTCACCGGCCAATCCGGACAATCCGGTGAAAGCGATTCGCGGGTGCGCTACGCCGCGATCTCGGCGGTGAAGGCGATCGAGGGCCGCCTGGCGCGCGCGGAGACGATCGGCCGCGTCTTTTCCGGCCTGTCGCTCGGCAGCATCCTGCTGCTCGGCGCGCTGGGCCTGGCGATCACCTACGGGGTGATGGGCATCATCAACATGGCGCACGGGGAACTCCTGATGGTCGGCGCGTATTCGGCCTACGCCATGCAGAGCTTTTTCCGCAGCCATTTCCCGAACGCCATCGACTGGTACCTGCCGGCGGCGATCCCGCTGGCCTTCTTCTCCGCCGCGCTGATCGGCGTGATCATGGAGCGCACGGTCATCCGCTGGCTGTACGGGCGCGCGCTGGAAACGCTGCTCGCCACCTGGGGACTGTCGCTGATCCTGATCCAGTCGGCGCGCGCGCTGTTCGGCGCGCAGAACGTGGAAGTCGCCAATCCCGGCTGGATGTCGGGCGGCATCGAGCCGATCGCCAACCTGCCGCTGCCGTGGAACCGCGTCATCATCATCGGCTTCGCGCTGTGCGTGCTGCTGCTGATGTGGCTGCTGATGAACCGCACGCGGCTCGGCATGTTCGTGCGCGCGGTGACGCAGAACCGCGCCATGGCCGCCTGCGTCGGCGTGCCGACGGCGCGCGTCGACACCCTGGCCTTCGCGCTCGGCGCGGGCGTCGCCGGCCTCGGCGGACTGGCGCTGTCGCAGATTTCCAACGTCGGGCCGGACATGGGCCAGGGCTACATCGTCGACGCGTTCATGGTCGTGGTGCTCGGCGGCGTCGGACAACTGGCCGGCGCGGCCTGGGCGGCGCTCGGGCTTGGCGTGGTCACCAAGCTGCTCGAAGGCTGGTCCGGCGCGGTGATCGCCAAGATCGCCGTGCTGGTGTTCATCATCGTCTTCATCCAGAAACGCCCGCAGGGTCTGTTCGCCCTGAAGGGCCGTGCCGTCGATTGAGCGCCGCCATGAACGATAGCTTCGTTTCCCGCTTTGTTTCCCGCTTCGTTTTCCATTTCCTGGCCGCGCCCGGCGCACGCCAGCGGTTCGGCCTCATCGTCTTCCTCGGCGTCGCGCTGCTGCTCGTTCCCGCGCTGCATCTCGCGCTGCCGCCCGAAAACGCCTTCCACGTCTCGACCTACGCCATCACGCTGCTCGGCAAGATCATGTGCTACGCCATCGTCGCCGTGGCGATGGACCTGATCTGGGGCTACGGCGGCATCCTGTCGCTCGGCCACGGCGTCTTCTTCGCGCTCGGCGGCTACGCCTTCGGCATGTACCTGATGCGCCAGATCGGCCGCGACGGCAGCTACCACAGCGACCTGCCGGATTTCATGGTCTTCCTCGACTGGAAGGAGCTGCCCTGGTACTGGAGCGGCAGCGAGCATTTCCTGTGGGCGGCGCTGCTGGCCGTCGCGGCGCCGGCGCTGGTGGCCTTCGTCTTCGGCTACTTCGCCTTCCGCTCGCGCATCAAGGGCGTCTATTTTTCGATCATCACCCAGGCGCTGACCTACGCCGCGATGCTGCTCTTCTTCCGCAACGAAACGGGCTTCGGCGGCAACAACGGCTTCACCGATTTCAAGCGCGTGCTGGGCTATACGATCACCTCGCCGGAAACGCGGCTGGTGCTCTTCGGCGTCACCGCCGGCGTGCTCGCCGCGAGCTTCGTTCTCGCCCGCGCCCTGGTCGCCTCGAAGTTTGGCCGCGTGCTCACGGCGATCCGCGACGCCGAGTCGCGCGTCATGTTCATCGGCTACGACCCGCTGTGGTTCAAGCTCTTCGTGTGGACGCTGTCGGCGGCGCTGTGCGGCGTCGCCGGCGCGCTGTACGTGCCGCAGGTGGGGATCATCAACCCGTCGGAAATGAGCGTCGCCAACTCGATCGAGATCGCCGTCTGGGTCGCCGTCGGCGGACGCGGCACGCTGCTCGGCCCGATCGCCGGCGCCTTCGCGGTCAATCTGGCCAAGAGCTGGTTCACCGTCTCCTTCCCCGAATACTGGCTGTTCTTCCTCGGCCTGTTGTTCATCGTCGTCACCCTGCTGCTGCCGCAAGGGCTGGCCGGCCTGTGGCGCACGCTGCGCCGCCCGCGCGCGGCGCGAGGAACGAAGACATGAGCGCCCGCGACGCGCTGCGCCGGATCATCGGCATCGCGCCCGATGAAAACGCCGCGTTTGCCCGGCAGGCGCTCGACGTCTCGCACAACGTCATCCTCTATCTCGACGACATCACCGTCAGCTTCGACGGCTTCAAGGCGCTGAACAAGCTGAACCTGGCCATCGACGCCGGCGAACTGCGCTGCATCATCGGCCCGAACGGCGCTGGCAAGACGACGATGATGGACGTCATCACCGGCAAGACGCGCCCCGATTCCGGAAGCGCCTTCTTCGGCCAGAGCATCGACCTTTCGCGCCTCACCGAAGCCGAGATCGCGCGCGCCGGCATCGGTCGCAAGTTCCAGAAACCGACCCTCTTCGAGCAACACAGCGTATTCACCAACCTCGAACTGGCGATGACCGGCGACAAGCGCGCGCGCGCCATGCTCACCGCCCGGCTGCGCGACGAAGACCGCGAGCGCATCGCCGCCACCCTGCGCCTGATCCGCCTCGACGGCGAGGCCGGACGCCCGGCGGGCCTGCTGTCGCACGGCCAGAAGCAATGGCTGGAGATCGGCATGCTGCTGATGCAGGACCCGCGCCTGCTGCTGCTCGACGAGCCGGCCGCCGGAATGAGCGACGAGGAGACGATGCGCACCGCCGAATTGTTCGTTTCGCTGGCCGGGAAGCACTCGCTGCTCGTGGTCGAGCACGACATGGCCTTCGTCAAGGCGCTCGGCGGCAAGGTCAGCGTGCTGCA
>JAISQQ010000167.1 GCA_031274075.1 Accumulibacter sp. | reverse complement strand
CCAGCAGACAACCCGCATGCAAATGGACGGATTCCCTCTGTCTTCAAATCGTCAAGAACGACTTTTTCCGGGCATTCTGTCAGGCTGTCCAACAACCGGAAAACCTCGTCAAGGCTCCGGAACCGGTTTCCTTGCCCCCGTGATGGAGTTCATCCCGCCCACAGCAGCCCATGGTCCTGAGCGGATCGGGAAGGGTACGATCATCCCCGCCGGGCGAAAGCAACACATCGCCGTCGATGCGATGGGATTTCTTTTGACGGTCGTGGTCCATTCGGCCGGAATTCAGGACAGGATCGTGTTGGCGCTCGCGCCGTCTTATCAGCCCACGTATCAGACTTTACATAATACAAATTATGCGTTTTTTACAAGGCACTCAAGCGAGCGGTTCGCGCCTTCCTTCAACGTACTTGCGCAACCTTCCTTCGGCATGCCTATTGTGCGGGTTAGCCAGATACCGACACAACAACCTTAAATACTCTTCATCAACGCCGACATCTTCAATGAGTCGGCGTTTCTCTTTTGCGATGTATCGGTAATAACGGCGTCGCTTCGCCGTGTCCCATGCCCGACGATAACGCAACATCCAGTAGAGACTATATAAATCGCCTGCATAAAATTCCTTTTTGTCCATGTCTCAAGCCTCAAGATTTAATTAACGGTTTGAGATTTAACGCTTCTCGGATTTTTCGTTCATCTGGCATTTGGTTTACTTTCCATCGGATAATCTTTATTCCAGCGGACATTAACGCCTTGTCTTTCTTTCTATCGGCTTTGATTCGCTGCGATTTATTATGCGTCGCATCGTCCAATTCTATAGCGGCGAGAACATTAAAATCCTTAGAACAGATAACATAATCAATGCTCATTTGACTGATTTTGTTGAACCATTGGTAAAATCTCACGCCCCTATTTACGCCGATAATACGAGATAATCCGACTTGCGCGAGTACAACACAATCCGGTAGCGCTTTTAACAATCGGTAATATAATATTTGCTCGGTATTAGTTAAAACGCGCTTTGCATGATAAGGCCATCGGCCATCTAATCCTCCTTGGACAAATCGCTTTACTAGCGCCAATATCAGCAATGCAACTATAACTATAACTATAACAATAACTTTATACTTTTCCATCTGGATTTTATCCTCATGTTTTTTAACGAAAACGCGAATTATGCAGGCTTTGAGTAGATTTTTCAAGCATCCACGCCGCCTGCGCTGCCGCTTCCTCTTGCTCTGGCGGCGCTTTATACGTTGTCTGTTTTTTTTCAATCGCGCATCTAGTAACTGCGGAAAACAAAATGTCTTTGACTTTTCAATTATCTACCCTCTTGAGCCATGCCGCGCGATACTCTTGTATCGTTAAAACTTTTCTTTAATTACATTCGGCTGTTATGCGTTTTAATCCTTTGAGTGCCGCTTCGTTGGGGTTTTTCTCCGATTTTTAATTTGTTCTTCCTTTTGCTTTTTTTTATCCATATACCTCAATTTGTGCAGTCCTTTATGGGCCTTGCTGGAAACCAAACACAGATTTTTTACCCTGCCTCTATTTTGCCTTTTAGTTGTAGTTTAATCCGGTTTTAAATAGCCCGGCAAAGCCGGGTTAATAGAAGCTTGGAAAAAACATCGCATCCGGTAAAGTTAATACAGTTTATCAATCCATCCGGATGCACCCAGGCCGTTGTTGTCTTTAGGGCGCGAAATGGGGATGGTCACGGGGGGATACGTCATGGTTCGCGGCTTGATGTATCACGCTCGGATACCAGGGTCTTCTCCGGGATTCGGGCATCGATGGGCGCGACCCGCGCCGCACGGCCTTACTTCGTTGTGCCAAAGACCGGGAGCTACGTTGCTGAGCGTATCACGCGCGCGCGAAACGCGCGATTGGAGTCTCTGTGGAAGTCGGGACGAGTTTCCGTCAACCATGCGGGTTTGCCGGACATGCGGCCAGGCTTTTTTTTGGAAACGGCGGGGGTCAAAAGAAAACCGCCCTTGTTAGAGCGGTTTTAGGTATCCTCCTGATCGGGCGCACCGAGTTGCGCCTGGAGGGGCGCAAGCTCGGTGAATCATCGCCCGGAAGGGAGGTGTTACATTGAAGCCAACCCCTGACAAAAGTCGTTGGCAACGAGCCGTTAGACTGGCCCGCTGGGTCATCAGAGCGGCACTGCTGCTGTCTAGCAAGCGTTGCTGGTAGTGGTAGCATCCGCCCTGCACCAACGAGCGGGGCGGCTTCCGGGGCAAGACGCCTAAAACTACTGTATAAAAGCAGGCCGGCCGGCTCAAAACTACTGTATAAACCCTTGGGTCAGGATTTTTTACGCTTGGGCTTGAGGGCGGCCTTGACTGGATCGGTATCTACGCCTTGCGGCACGGGAGGTTGATCCGGAACCGCAGTTTCTTGACCTTGGAGACGGCCTCGTAAGACCGCTGCTTCTTCGATCGCCGTAATGACCCTTTCCTGCATCTCCTTTGCTTCCTGACTCATGCCGTCCACGGTCTTGCGTAATTCGCCAGCACGGTCTTCGGCCTTGGACAAGGCTTTTCCGGTCATCTCCAGCGAGTTGCGCAACTCGGTAACGGTGGCTTCGGCGGCCGATAGGCGGGACGCCAGTCCCCTGCCCTCCTCTTTTGCTTTCTCACCCTCTTCCCGGACCCGATCCAGATCGGTCTGTAAGGCTTGAGCCTTGGCTTCCGCTGCCGCCGCTCGTTCAGTGACGGCGGTCAGTGCGGCTTGGTGATTTGCTTTTTCCGCCTCTAGCTGGTCTTGCAGTTCTTGCGCCCGGGCGTCGGCCTCGTTCACTGAATCGGTGGCGGCGATCAATTCTTGCGTGGCTTGGGCTTGGACGGCTTCGGCCGCTTGCATGACCTCTACTATCCGCCGATCCGCTTGCTCACTGGCTGACGCAATCAACTGCGAGACCAGACCGTTTAGGCAATCAACTACGGTTTGGCCGACCTGGGCGATTTTCTCGGCCACGTCGGGCGGTAACTCTACGGGGGCCGTAGGTTCGCTGTCCGCCGCATTTGCTTGGTTTGTTGCGTACTCGTCCCAAATTTGCTTCAAGCGGTTGGGATTGCCGCCGCCGATCTTTTGGCGTAAGCCGAATGCGGTTACGTTGCGGCCTTCGGCTTGGATGGCTTGTCCGGCTTGGATTACGGCTTCGTTGGTGATTGACGGCGGGCGCATGACATTGTCTCCTTTTGAGGGTTGGTGAGTAAACAATCTCATTATAACAAACAAAACAAACAATGTCAATACATAACTAACTAATTTAACAAACTAACTAACTAACTTAACTAACAAATAAACTAAACAAACTTTGTAGCATTGTATGTAGTATGTTGTAGCGTATTACTACATGCTACACACTACAGTTATATCCCTTTGGTATTTATTTGCCGTCCCGCGGGGAATCGTACCGCGGTACGGGTTTTGCGTTTTTGGAATCAAGTTGCGCGGATTTGGCGCGGCGCCGGCCCCGATCAACCGCTTGATCCGATTATTTAGTGCAATCTACACACAACCTGCCACCCTGCTCAACTCATCCACCGCCACTTTTGACCGCAGACGCTACACCGGTTGAACTACTGGCCGGGGCGCGGCCTGGGGATAGCTCCTGCCCCTTGTGCGCCGGAATTGGATCGGGCACCCACGGGCCGGCCGGTTCCGCCGGGGCTTTTGGGCGGTACGGCTCCGCCTTCGCTCGCCTGTCATCCTCAATGAGAAATGACCGGAAATAACCGTTGGCGACTATTTGTTCACAAAGGCTTTTATCCATAATCATCCGGGTACCTTGCTGCGTATAACAACGGCATCCTTTACTTTTCATGCTCCAACATGCCGCCGGTACAGGCGCTTCGATTGGTTTTGTTACCTCATCATAGACCGGCGCGGTATGTGGCAAGCCTTCTATCCGTGGCTGATGAACGGCTATGTATTCTTCACGGCTCAAAGGCTTTTTCTCAGACGGAGGTTCGGCCTTGCCTGATACTTTCGGCCCACCGAAATCCAGAAAACTAGTGGACGCTTCTGTCGATACTGGCTTTTTTACCTCTAATTCTGGATGCAATCGCCGCCAAATATAATATCCGCCTACCGCAATCGTTAATATTATACCCAAACCTACTATTATCCATACCATCGGCAAACGGCGCTTGACGGTGTGGACTTGAGCCGACTTGTAATAATTATAGGATTCCTTTGGGAATTTCCAACTGAGCCGTTGACCCTTGGCTGATGCCGATAAAGGCTGATCCTTGCACGACTCGAAAACCAGTACCGTCGCATACTCCATGCCGAAACGTCGGCATATATGCCAATGCCGCTCCGTGAGACGGCGCACGTTGGCATCGATCAGCATCGGATGCTGAGTCGTCAAAAATAAATCGAATCCGTTGTGACGATGTGTTTCCAGTTCCTTTACGTATTCCGGAACTTTGGAAGCATTGCCGCGAGGCCGAAATAAACGCTGCGCCTCATCGATAACAATGATCGATCCTGCCGGGCATTCCATCCACTTTTCCGCCTCTATCTCCGTCCAGCCGAGACACAAGCCTTCTATGCCAGAGTAATAAACTTGCCGATTTTCCTTTTCGGCAAGTTCCTTGACATAGGTTATCGTGAATAGCGTTTTGCCCGCACCCGGCAAGCCGGTAGCGAGGTGAATCATTTTTTTTACTTAAATGCCAAACGCTTGATAGTGCCACCGTTCGCGCCATTAATCGCAAGACGGGCCAGACCCGCCGCAATGTAAATCGACATTACAACATCGACTTGCAATAGACCGGCTATTCCGATCAAGCCGTAACCGGCGTTTCCCAAGGCGTTTATAAAATCCTGCTTGAATATATCTACGGCTATATTAATGCCGGTGTATGAGACAAAACCGAGTGACAAGGCCAGCAAAACACGGCCTACGACCGAGGCAGTTATAGTTACAAGTGCACCGCAAATGGCAGGTATTAAAAAAGCAGGCATTTTAAGCTCCAATCGGAATTAAGAAGACACAACCATACGAATTGCAACTACAGAAGCGACGGCTACCATTACGTAACCCATCGCAACCAGAAAACCACAGAACGGCGTAACGTCCAACGTAAAACTTCTACCACCGATGGAAAAGGTCGGAGACTGAATACATTGCCCCGATATAAAACGCTTTCCGGCTTCCTCAGCGATAATTTCGGATATATTTACTTCTCTAACGTTTTCCTCCGCATTCGGATCATAGGCCGGGTCTTGACCGCCCTCCGCCAATAACTTGCCGAGCTTGTAAACGTCATCCTCCGGTTCCGTTATCATCGCGCACTTTAATTCTTTAATTTCTCGTGCTTGTGCGCATTGAATGGCATCGCCCTGACAGACCGGCGCGGTTTTACAATCATTTGCCGTCCATTTACCTATTTGGCACGAGGCGTCATTAGGATTTTTTTCGCAATATTGACCCTTGCCTTGCTCAGTTGTTTTACTCGTACCAGTACAATTACCCTGATCGTCACAAGTTGTAGTGGTTATAACGGTAGTGCATTTATCACCGATACAAGTAGTTTTCGAGCTTTCCTTACTTTCCCCAGGGCCGGGGTTATCCGGATCACTAGACGATGATGATGTCGTTTCGCCGGGTTTCGTAGTTGTCGATTGATCCTTCGTAATCGGCACGTCTTCTCCACACACCGTAACGCCGTTTATTTCGCCCGTTTTTTTTCCTTGGGAATAACATGGATCAATCGGTGGCGGCGCTCCATTATCTTCCGGTTTACCCGTACCTTCACAGGTCTGTCCTGTCAGTTTAATACGATAAATACACCATGTCGGTTTTGGATTTTCTGGACTGGCATCCGCTTCTCCGTAACACTGTAATACAGCACTGGGTCCCTCTTGGTCGACATTCCCGACACAATGCCCATCACACAACGATTGCGGGAATGGATTCGACTCACCAAGATTTATATATTCATCAGGACCTATAGTTATTACTCCAGTATATTGGCCCGCTGACGATATTGTATTAACCGCGCAATCTTCTCTTGTACACTCTGTACCAGTTAATGTCCAACTATCATCGGGACATGTCAGATAATTACTGCATGTACCCTGCCCATTACCGCTAGTATCTTTTGATCCACCATTAACACATCGAAACACTACCAAATTATCACGATAACCGTAAGCCGGCGTATTATGATCACACCGATAACTAACCGGAACTCCATTACTATAATTTATTACGCCACTAAAAGTAACATAACTACTTACCGCTGATCCCGCATTTCCTGCGCACCCCGCTTCCGGAGAATCGTAATAAGCTGTACCATAATAATTGGCATATTTCATTACCGCTGGATAGGGATCACCGGGTGCAGCCGGGATTGTCTCGGCAAATGCAGTTGGTATTAAAAAAAACAAAAAAGAGAAAAAAAGACAGGCCATCGCTACGGGCGATTGTCGCGGCCTGGGGGCCGCGCCTTCTCGCCCGTAGCTCTTTTTTTTCATCAATTGCACATTATCCACATGGCCCCCAATAACGCGATGATTATCCAGATTCCCATATCCATTTATTTCCCCTTAATAGATATAAAAACGGGCAGCTTTATAGGCTGCCCGCCCAACGCATTACAGGGTGCGGTTGTAGAGCTTCCACGCCTTGATCGCAACGAGCACCGCGAAAATGGCCGCGCCGACAATGGCAACATCGGCCGCGACGTCCTCAATGGCGCTCACGTCAATCGCGGCATGAGCCATCAACGGAGACATCGACAGACCGATAAAGCCGACCTTATCCCACAGACCTTGCTTGAGTTTCTGCAACATTTTGCTTCCTTTCATTTCAGGAGTTTATAAAGGACTCGCCACGAGAATGCGGCGATCCACACGGCAGCAATCGCATAAGCGATTGCCGTTCCATCCCCCGCCGATAGGTCAAATATAGAGCCGCTTGACTCATCAGCGGGAGTTGAAATCAGAATTGGACAGCCCGATAAATCGGCGGGCTGCGGGTGCATCACTGCAATGTATGAAAGATTTATATATCCATTTCCTTCACCATTCATCACTTTATCTGATACTTCGGAGGCGCATAGAGGCATGACAGTACCCTTTTTAAGCAACGTATCTCATATCGTCCCAACTGCACACGGGACGAGCGAGAATAATCCGTACCGGATGAAACTGGACAACGTTCCCTTGCTGCAACTGAACATCACTAATACCCGCCGCCCGCAGATGCTTTAAGTGCAAATACCATGTTCTTGAGGGCATATATCCTTTAACCACCTCAAATCCGTCCTGTCTGATATTGCGGTATGTCGTAAAAGCCGCCTGAGCCCTTCCTTCACTTATATTATTCGCATCCCGGATGCGATCAACCATTGATTTTCTATTCATTTCTGTAACCTCCACGCCGTCTACGAGTCGTCCGAAAAAGTCTGTAAAGAGTTGTTCTAGTGTCTCTGTCTTGAGTTTGTACCAGTGTTTTCCGCTGGCGGCTAAGTCTCTAAACCATCTTGCGCCGCGAGTGTGTTCTAGTCGCAATATGCAATTTGCCAGCTTTATGATATTGTCATTGCAGTTTATCGCGCCTTTGCGCCTGAGCATTTCCAGTTGCGGGCCTTTGTGGTATGCCTTGCCTTTCGCTAAATCACTTGTGGGATTCCAGTAAACGGTATCGCCGCCGCCTGTTTTATTTGTGGCTTTACGCCGCCCGCCATCGGCGAGGCTCAATTGACGGAGTGCTTGCTTGACGCTCTCGTAATCCGGGAGGGCAAAATTACCTGTAACGTCGATACGCCTACACTGCCACGCCGGAGGCGGGGGGAGGATGGCGCCGAGCGCCTTGCTTGCGGCATGTATCAGGACACCGGCGCAATGATGAATGTCGCAACTTCCGAACACGTTAATGCCGTGTTCGAGGCTGGCCGGGGACGCGCCAATGGACAGGTACTGGCGCTTGCCGTCAGACTGTAACATCCAGCATAGCCCTACCGTGTCAGAGCGGATGGCGTCAAGGTCTAGCGATTTCTTTGTCCAGACAACTTCCCCAAGACTATCCACGCAACTGATGGTGTTCATGGCGTTACGGATGCGATCGTACAAGGCCGGGGTCAACGTGTCGTCGATCGGGAATCGCAGACTCAACCAGTCAATCAAGTACGGGCTTGTCTGACACGTCATAAAACACCCCCTGACGTGACAGTTTTAGGCAACGGAGTGCACCCCGGTGCACAAACTCCGGGTATTACATACGGACCCGGAGTCGAAAACCCATCCCGCTCCGACTGCCTCAACTGGTTATACCGCGCCATCCAATCCACCGGCGTCAAGGTGACGCCCGACGCCAACCAGTAACGACACGTTCCATGTGCGGCGCGAGGCTGTCGATCCACGAGACAGACAATCGTGCCTGCGTACCTACCGGCCTGCGGAAGACGGGCGGCGCTACAGGTGGCACACGTTGACATAACTACTCACCCTTGCGCCGAGAAACTTCTTTCGAGACGAGATCACGGAAATACTCTCCCTTGCCGATCCGCGCCGATCCGTCTAAACGCACGGGAGCCGCCGCCGACTGCATGAGGCGTTCATAGGCGGCTAAACGCTGATCGGAAACGTCCTGTATCCATCTTTCACGATCCGGTATCAGTTTCTCTTGCTGATTTAATTCGCTTCTTCCACCCATTTCCTTACCTTTCATTTCCCTCATTCTGTGCAGTCTTTTTCTTTAAACCTTGCTGGATACCAATCGCCTGCTTCTGAGATCTACTCCGTAGTCTCTTTCGGCCGGCATACGCCCGAAAACGTAGACCAGGCCGGGCTTAGCCTCCTTTATCCACGTTCTAAAATCCCTTGCCCATTGCGCGTTGACAGACCCCCTTACCGCCCAGGCTGAACCGGGATTAACGTAGCGATGGCAACCACTTCGGAAACTGACAACTGGCAAAACGGCAACGCCGTTTTCTTGCCAATATGTAGCAACAATGGCTGATCGCCATGCTTGATATTGCCGCCATTCTTTCGGATCATCCGTCCAGATCGTAAAATCTGGAGCGGTGCACGTTCCGGCAAACAGAGCTATTAAGAGACCTTCTTCTGGTCTTCTCCAGAAAAACTCCTGCCGATAGTCATCGCAAAAAGTATGTAAGGCACCTTCTTTCCACCTTCCCCTTGCGGTAAATGTCTGGGGCACATCCTTCTCCGGATTGAAATAGAGCTTGGACGTAATGCCCCGGAACGCCTCCGGAAAGCCTATTCGCCTAATGGTCATTTTTCGTTACGGGTAACGGAAATTAATGGGTCAGTCAGGCGTCGCTCAAGACAGACTGACCAAGTGTGTCCACAGGCATCACAAAACACATGCGGATTGGTCTTGCTGTCGATCACCCATCGATACGCCGCTTGACCACAATGAGGGCACGGCTTGGGCGGGCAACAAGCGCCCTTTTCGTTACCCTTTGAATTTCCGTTAGCCGTAACGGAAATTTCCGGTTCTTGCATCCAGGCGTTATGCGGGTTGTCGCGCTCTAGCTGATCAAGGTCGTAGCCGCGCTGGATCAGGCGGGCCTCAACATCGGCCAGGGCGACCTCGTCCGCCCATGTCTTGACGGCGGCGGCCTTGCGCTGGCGAAATCGGCGCTGGCGCTCAGCGTTAGTCAAGGCATCTGCTTTGCGAGGACGCCCT
Organism: Accumulibacter sp.; assembly: GCA_031274075.1. Taxonomy (GTDB): domain Bacteria; phylum Pseudomonadota; class Gammaproteobacteria; order Burkholderiales; family Rhodocyclaceae; genus Propionivibrio. The sequence continues at coordinate 10,803 of JAISQQ010000167.1, read as the reverse complement.
ACCGGGCGCTTGACGCCCGGTAGGGGCAGAGTTGCGTCGATGGCGGCGTTACGCTTCATCGCAGGCGTACCGGGATTCGTACTGCGTTTGTATGGCCTTGATGAGCGAGGTTTTTTCAGGCGATTCCGGGAGGCAGTGAAACCACAACGGCTGATTGGAGATGCGCGCCAGTTCCTTGCACATTTCCAGCGCGTCAGGGTCGCCGGTCTGATCGTAAACTCCTGCCATCGCGCCGAACAACGGGGCGGCGAAACTGTCTCCCTGAGGGCGGGCTTTGAGGATCATCAGACAGGCGTCGACGATCTGCTTTGAGCTCGAGCTGGGCTTCATGATTAGTCTTCCGAAGCCCGGAGGCCACAGTAAGCGCCGGGGAACTTCTTGACTTCGCCGGTTTCGGGGTTCGGCCAGGTCTTCTGGGCACGACGGCCTGTAACGTCGCACTTGACGCCGATTACGTCATCAATCTCACCCAAGGGTTCCTTGGACGAGATTTCATAACTTCGCGGATAGCTGTATTCGTCTACGGACGGCGCTGCTACGACGTGAACGTAGACCTTGCCGAGCTTGGTTCGGCTGACAATCTTGCCTCGGATGTAGCACTGGCCGGGTTCGATCTTGGGCGGATTGGTAGGCTTGACGGCACTTATCGCAGGACTTGGGGCGGATTCGGGCATGTGTGTCTCCTCAGAGTTTGATTAGTCACAACTTGTGACGGACGAATCATAGTCACAAAATGTAACGCTTGTAAAGACACAAGTTGTGTCTATACTCCGCACATCTACAGGAGGCCGTATGGAAACCGTCAAAACCCTACTTGATAGGGTCAAAACACTCACCGGAGCGCAAACGGACTACGCGCTTGCTAAAGCGCTTAATCTGCACAGGGGATTAATCTCCGATTATTACGCCGGTAAGAGGACGCCTAACGAATTCGCTTGTCTGCAAATCGCCGAGGCGCTAGGAAAAAGCTACGAAGAAATTCAAACCATCGTTCGTATCGAAGCCGAACGGGACGAAGGGCGCAAGAGGGCTTGGCAGAATTATTACGCACGCATAAGCCACTATGCCGCATCAATATTTATTGCCCTTGCTGTCACCTTGATAATGACAAGTGTAGAAAAAGCTTTTGCAAATCAGAGGGTTACGGCTTCAGAGGTTCCGGAATACAAATTATGCGTTTTTCAGACACCCCGAAATCCCTCAAGAACCCATGTACGCCGTTCACGCTGATCCCCTGTTCGTCAGGCTGGCTCCACTTGGCAAAGCAAGCATACGCCGTCTGCCATTTCGGAAATTCACGCGGCAGGAATCGCCATTGGCAACCGTGCGCAACAGATACAACACTGCGCACACCCACACCTCGTACAAATCCACCGTCGGCGGCTTCGTGCGACGCCGTACCTCGCGCAACAGCGCCTCTATCTCCTTGAACCGATCCACGTCAAACGGCGGTCGTTGTAGCGGTGTTGCGGATAGATTTGTAGGCCGTAGGAAATGTGAGTATGTTTGCAAGAGCATCGCACAGCTTTCCGTACGTTTGGTTTTGAAGGTATTACCTATCGGGAACCAAATTTGGTTCCTGAAACCGAAGATCGGTGAGTCGGCATGTAGCCCCTATGAGGTGCATGGAGCAAAACCAAGTTCTACGAACGTGGTTCATTTACTTCCATTCAGCCCAAGCCATGCTTGCTGTCCTCTGTCCTCTGATTTCCTGACCGCCGCCGCACCGTCTCGAACAGGCATACCGCTGCCGCCGCGCCGACATTGATCGATTCGGCCCCTCCGGGCATCGGGATGCGGATGCGTTTTCCAGCGAGCTTCGAGACTTCCGGCCGGACGCCCTGCCCTTCGTTGCCGAATATCCAGGCGAGCGGCTGGCCCAGTTCGGCGGTGAAAAGCTCGGCGGTGGCGTCCGGCGCGGTGACGAGGGCTTGCCCGCGATAGCCTGAGAGGAAGGCCGGCAGATCGCTGTCTTGGTGAATATCGAGCGAAAAATGCGCCCCCATCGCGGCACGCAGGGTTTTTGGCGACCACGCTTGCGCACAGTCGGGTGAAAGCAGAATCTGCCGGAACCCCGCCGCCGCCGCGCTGCGCAGGATCGAACCCAGATTGCCGGGATCCTGGATGCCGTCGAGCAGCACGGTGTCGGCCGACGGATCCGCGCCCTGCCCGCCCTGCGGCGGCGCGGCGACGGCCATGATTCCGCTCGGCGTACCGACCGTTGCCAAGACGGCGAACAGCGCGTCCGCCAGGATGGTCGCCGCCATTTCGGGATGATTCTCGAGATATCGCGCGATCTCGGCGCGTCCCGCGCCGGTTTCGCTGACGATGACTTCGTCCGGCGGCCCGAAGCGTTCCGTGTAAGCCGCGATCAGGTGCATGCCGTCGAGAACGATGCGCCCGGCCTTGCGCCGCTCGTGGCCGCCGTGGCAGAGCTTTTTCAGTTCGCGGAAGCGCGCGTTGTCACGCGAGACGATATATTTCATGTTCAGGGGACAGATGACAGAGGACAGAAGACAGTCCAGTTACCGGGCGCGACGCGCCCGCAAATATCAGGGCATTTTGCGTTTTAGCATAGATAATCTCTATTCCTACCCCGTCATTCCGGCACAAGCTGGAATCCAGGAGTTTGAGGAAGGCTCTGGGTTCCGGCCTTCGCCGGGACGACGCGCCTTTGCTTGCACCAAGGTTCGGACAATGAAATGTATCGCCTGGGCCGACACGGGTGGAACATCACGGTTTTCTCTTTTCCTGCGGGCGCGAAGCGTCCGGTAACTGAACTGTCCTCTGTCTTCTGTCCTCTGTCATCAGATCAGCGACCGGCGCGTAGCTGAGCCGGTGCGCCGGACTCGGCCCATGTACGCGCAGGGCTTGCAGATGGAACGCGGTGGGGTAACCCTTGTTGCGGTCGAAGCCGTATACCGGGTAGACGGCGTGCAGCGCGCGCATGCCGGCGTCGCGTATGGTCTTGGCCATGATCGAGGCGGCGGCGATCGACGCGATCTTGCCGTCGCCGCCGACGATGGCTTCCGCCGGGCAGTCGAGCCGCGGGCATTGGTTGCCGTCGATCAGCGCCTTTTCCGGACGCAAGGCGAGATTATTGACCGCCCGGCGCATGGCGAGCAGGCTCGCCTGCAGGATGTTGAGGCGGTCGATTTCCTCGACGCTGGCCTCGGCCACCGCCCAGGAGAGCGCCTTGGCGCGGATTTCGAGGGCCAGCGCGGCGCGGCGTTTGGCGGAAAGTTTCTTGGAGTCGTCCAGGCCGTCGATCGGCCTGCCCAGATCGAGGATGACGGCGGCGGCGACGACCGGACCGGCCAAGGGGCCGCGGCCAGCCTCGTCGACGCCGCATACGAAGTCTTCAGGCAGCAGCAACGGAAACATGTTTCCGCGCCTCGTCCGGCAGCAAGGCCAGCACGGCCCTGGCAGCCTTTTCCGCCGTGTTTTGTTTGAGCCGCAAGTGGATCCTGCGGAATATTTCCCCGATGCGCGCGCGGCCTTCCTTGTCGTCCAGAAGACCCAACAGGGCCGCGGCCAGTTTTTCCGGCGTCGCGTCACCCTGGATGAATTCCGGGACCACGAAGCCGTCCGCCAGGATGTTCGGCAATCCGACATACGGCAGATAGCCCATGCGCCGCATCAGGCGGTACGACAGCGCAGCCATCTTGTAGACGATGACCATCGGGCGCTTGAGCAGCGCGGCTTCCAGCGTCGCCGTGCCGCTCGCCACCAGCACCGCGTCGGACGCCGCCATGGCCTCGTGCGCATGCCCGAACAGCAGGCGGATCGGCAGCTCGTGCGCCTGGCGGCGGTACAGCGCCGCCTCGAACAGCAGGCGCGTCTCGCGCGTGGCCAGCGGCGCGAGGAACAGCGCTTCCGGCAGTTTCTGATGAATCAGCCGCGCCGTCTCGATGAAGGTATCGGCCATGTAGCGCAGTTCGGATTGCCGGCTGCCCGGCAACAGCGCGAAAACCGGCTGTTGCGGTGGAATGCCGAGCAATTCGCGCGCTTCGTCGCGGACATCCTCCAGCGGCAGCAGGTCGGCCAGCGGGTGTCCGACGTAGGTGACGGGAATATTCTTCTTTTCGTACAGCGCCGGCTCGAAGGGGAACAAGACCAGGATGCGCGAAACGGACTGGCCGATGGCGTGGATGCGCCGGCCGCGCCACGCCCAGATCGACGGGCCGACATAATGGATGACCGGCACGCCGCGCCGCTTCAGCGCCTTTTCGAGCGCCAGGTTGAAATCCGGCGCGTCTACGCCGATGAACACGTCCGGCGGCTCGGCCAGCAGGCGGCGCTTGAGTTCCCGGCGTATCCTGGAAATCTCCCGGTAATGCCTGAGCACCTCGACATAGCCGCGAACGGCCAGGGTTTCCAGCGGAAACCAGGCGTCGAACCCCTGCCCGATCATCTTCGCGCCACCGATGCCGAAGAACTGCGCATCCGGCATTTTTGCCCGCAGCGCGCCGATCAGATGGCTGCCGAGAAGATCGCCCGATGCTTCGCCGGCCACCACGGCGATGCGCGCGGCACGGGAATTCATCGAATGATGCCGCGCTTCGAAACCACCAGGAAATCGAGGATCGGCCGGACTTCCGGATGCGCTTTGGCGTCCTCTTCCAGCCTGGCGCGGGCTTCTTCGAGCATCAGGCCGGACTTGTAGAGCGTGCGGTAGGCGCGTTTCAGGGCCAGCAGCGCCTGCGCCGAGAAGCCGCGCCGTTTCAGGCCCTCGGCGTTGATGCCGTGGGGCGTCGCGGAATTGCCGGAGGCCATCACGTAAGGCGGAATATCCCGCAGGACGACGGTCCCGACCGCGGTCATGACGTGCGCACCCACCCGGCAGAACTGATGCACCCCGGTATAGCCGCCGAGAACCGCCCAATCGTCCACATGGACGTGCCCCGCCAGTTGCGTGTTGTTGGCGAAGATCGTCTGGTCGCCCACCTGGCAGTCGTGCGCGATATGCACGTAGGCCATGATCCAGTTGTCGTTGCCCACGCGGGTCACGCCCGCGTCCTGGACGGTGCCTAAGTTGAGCGTGCAAAACTCGCGAATGGTGTTGCGGTCGCCGATCTCCAGCCGCGTCGGTTCGCCGCCGTATTTCTTGTCCTGGGGAATCTCGCCGAGCGACGAGAACTGGTAAATCCGGTTGTCGCGGCCGATCCGGGTGTACCCGGTGATCAGCACCTGCGGGCCGATCCAGGTGCCGTCGCCGATTTCGACGTGCTCGCCGATGATCGAATACGGCCCGACGCTGACGCCGGCGCCCAGCCGGGCACAGGGATGAACGATCGCCGTGGAATGGATCATCGCCGCGCTCAGGCCACGTCGCGCTTGGCGCACATCAGCTCGGCCTCGGCGGCCAGCTCGCCGTCGACGCGCGCCTCGGCCTTGTATTTCCAGATGCCGCGCATCTGGCGCGCGATCTCGACGTGCAGGTGAAGCTGGTCGCCGGGCATAACGGGCTTCTTGAAGCGCGCGTTGTCGATGCCGACGAAATAGAACACCGAATTGTCGTCCGGCAGGACGCCCATGGTCTTGAACGACAGGATGCCGGCGGCCTGCGCCAGCGCTTCCATGATCAGCACGCCGGGAAGCACCGGATGATGCGGGAAATGCCCGGCGAAAAACGGCTCGTTGATGCTGATGTTCTTGTAGGCATGGATCGACTTGCCCGGCTCGAAATCGAGCACCCGGTCTATGAGGAGAAAGGGATAGCGATGCGGCAAGTGTTTCAATATTTCATGAATATCCATTATATTCAAGATGTTGCCTCCATTAGTTCGAGTTTTTTCTCAAGTTCTGACACGCGCTCGGAAAGCGCGGCGAGACGCTTGATCCACGCTGCGTTGCGCAGCCATTCCTCGTGCGGCTGCAAGGGAAAGATACTGGTGTATTGGCCGGGCTGGCGCAGATTTTTGGTTACCATCGTCCCGGCGGAAACGTGGACGTCGTCCGCCAGTTCGAGATGGCCGATGATCATGCCCGCGCCGCCGACCGTGCAGCGCCGCCCGATGCGGGTGCTGCCGGCGATCCCGACGCAGCCGGCCATCGCCGTGTGCTCGCCAATCACCACGTTGTGCGCGATCTGGATCTGGTTGTCGAGCTTGACGCCGTCGCCGATCACGGTGTCGTCCAGCGCGCCGCGGTCGATCGAGGTGTTGGCGCCGATCTCGACGTCGTCGCCGATCAGCACGCGGCCGATCTGGGGAATCTTGATCCAGCGTTCGCCCTCCTGGGCGAATCCGAACCCGTCGCTGCCGATGACCGCGCCGGCATGCACGATGGCGCGGCGGCCGATGACGCAGCCGTGGTACACGACCACGTTCGGGTACAGCACCGAGTCGTCGCCGATCGAAACACCGTCCCCGATCACGCAGCCGGGGTAGAGCGTCACCCTCTCGCCGAGCCGCGCGTTTTTGCCGACCACCACGTTTTCGCCGATCCGCGCCGATTCCGGCGCCGCGCCATGCACCACCGCACTCGCATGGATCCCGGCCGGCCGTTCTTCCCGCGGATTCAGCAGCGCCGCCACGCGCGCATAGTACGCGTAGGCGTTGGGATGGATGATCTTGGGCAGCGCGGTGTCGCCGGCAAACCCGGGCGGCACGATGACCGCGGAGGCTCCGGTCGACCGGAGCTGCCGGCGATATTTGGGATTGGCCAGAAAAGCGATCTCGCCGGCCGCCGCCGACGCCAGCGTGGCTACCTGCGAAACGACGACGGACGCCTCGCCTTCGAGCCGCCCGCCCAGCCGTTCGACGATTTCGCCGAGACGCAGCCCCCCGCCCTTGCTCACGTCGCCTACTTGCTGTCCGTGGAGAGGGCCTTGATTATCTTGTCGGTGATGTCGAGCTTCGGACTCGCCCACACCACATCCGAAACGATCAAATCGTATTTTTCGCTTTCGGCAATCTGGATGATGGCCTGGTTGGCCTTTTCGATGATGGCCGCGTTTTCCTCGTTCTGGCGCAGGTTGAGATCCTCGCGGAACTCGCGTTGCTTGCGCTGGAATTCCCGCGTCAATTCATTCAGTTCCTTTTCCCTGGCGCGCCGATCCGAATCGCTCATCGTCACGGCGTCTTTCTCGAGCGCGTCCTGCATCGCCTGAAGCTGCTTGGCCGTACTTTGCAGATCCTGGTCGCGCCGGGAGAACTCGGACTCGATCTTCTTCGCCGCCTTCACCGCGACGGGCGCGTCGCGAAAGATCCGCTGCGTGTTGACGTAACCAATTTTCACCAACTCCTCAGCCGCCACGTACGACACTGGCAATGCCATCAGCAAGGCGGCCAGCAGGGTGGCAAATTTCGTATTCAAACTCTTTCTCCTAGGCTAGAACATGGTTCCCATCTGGAACTGGAATCTTTGAATGTTATCATCTTTCTGCTTGTTCAACGGCTGCGCGAAGCTGAATTTCAGCGGCCCCAGCGGCGACAGCCAGGTGGCGGCGACCCCCACCGACATACGGATCGGGCCTTCGCCGCAGACGGTGCGCGAACCCGGGCTGCAGGATCCCTCGCTCTTCTGGTCCGAATACACCTGGCCGGCGTCGAAGAACGGCCCCAGGCGGAACGATTTGTCGGCGCCCAGGCCCGGCACCGGCATGGTCAGTTCGGCGTTGAAGACGAAGCGGCGCGTACCGCCCAGGCGCACGTCGTCGTCGGAGGAATCGATCTCGTACGGCCCCAGGCTGGCCGTGTCCCAGCCGCGCACGGAGCCCGTTCCGCCGGCGTAGAAATTCTTGAAGAACGGCATTTCCTGCCCCCCCAGCCCCTTGGCATAGCCGAGTTCGCCGTTGAGCATCAGCACCAGATCCCGGGTCACCGGGAAATAACGCTGGTGCTGGTAGGTGAGCTTGTAGTAGCGCAGGTCGCCGCCCGGACTGACCTCGAACGCCGCCCTCTGGTACGCGCCACGCGTCGGATTGATCGCGCTGTCCCGGCCGTCGCTGACCCAGCCGACGGTGAGCGGTACCGACAGATTGCCGCAGGTGTCCGTATCCTCGCCGCAGAAGCGGTCGACGAAGCGCTCGTACTGCCGCGGCGTATCCCCGTCGGCACGGTCGATGGTAACCTTGGTGTAGTCGACGGCCGCGCCGAAGTTGATCACCTGCTTCTCGCTGATCGGAATGCCGAACCGGATGCCGCCGCCGGTCGACGTCGTCTTGTACATGTAGTCGAGGTAGGTCGGGTCCGACTTCCGGTGATAGACGTCGAAGCCCTGGCTCACGCCATCGACGGTGAAATACGGATTGTTGTAGCTCAAGCCGATGGCGCGGTTGATCTTGCCGGTGCCGATCTGCACCGAGGCGAACTTGCCGCTGCCGAAAATGTTGGCCTGGGAAATCGAACCGGAAAGAATGACTTTTTCCGACTGCGAGTACCCTGCCCCCACGGTGATGTTGCCCGTCGTCTTCTCGGTGACGCCGAAATTGATGTCGATCTGGTCCGTGGTTCCCGGAACGGGAGGCGTCTCGACGGTCACTTCGGCGAAATAATCGGTCTTGTCGATGCGTTCCTTCGACAGCTTGACTCGCTCGTCGTCGTACCAGCCGCCTTCCATCTGCCGGATTTCCTGGCGGACGACCTCGTCGCGTGTCTTGGTGTTGCCGCCGATGTTGATGCGGCGGACGTAAACCCGCCGGCCCGGATCGACGAACACGGTAAACGCCACCTGCCTTTTTTCCTTGTCGATTTCCGGAGCCACATTGACGTTGGCGAAGGCGTAGCCCTGCCCCGACAGCTTGTCGCTGATCGCCTTGGTGCTCTCGTTGACCGCCTCGCGCGAGAAAACGTCGCCCGCCTTGACCTTCATCGCCTGCCGGAACTCTTCTTCCGCGAGGATCAGGTCGCCGGCCAGCTTGATCGAGGATACGACGTAGCGCTCGCCTTCAGAGAGGCTGATGGTGATGTAGATGTCGTTCTTTTCCGGGCTGATCGAAACCTGCGTCGATTCGATGTTGAATTCGAGGAAGCCGCGGTTCAGGTAGAAGGAGCGCAGCGCTTCGAGGTCCGCGGACAGTTTCTGCTTCGAATACTGGTCGTTTTTCGTATACCAACTGATCCAGTTCGGCGTCTGCAACTGGAAAAGGTCGAGCAGATCCTTTTCCTTGAAAGACGCCGCCCCGACGATGTTGATCTGCCGGATCTGCGCCGATTCCCCCTCCTCGATGTTGAAATTGATGCCTACCCGGTTGCGTTCGAGCGGCGTCACCGTGGTGGTCACCGTCATCGCGTACTTGCCGCGGGTCAGGTATTGCCGCTTGAGTTCCTGCTCGGCGCGTTCCAGCATGCCGCGGTCGAACGAGCGCGACACGGCGAATCCCGCGTCCTTGAGTCCCTTGAGGATTTGCTCCTTGTCGAACTCCTTGAGGCCGACGAAATCGATCTGCGCGATGGCCGGCCGTTCCTCGACGACGACCACCACCACGGCGCCGTCGATCTCGATGCGCACGTCCTTGAAAAAGCCGGTGGCGAACAGCGCCTTGATTGCCTGGGAAGCCTTGGCGTCGTCCATCGTTTCCCCGACCTTGACCGGGAGATAGCTGAACACCGTGCCGGCCTCGGTCCTCTGAATGCCCTCGATGCGGATATCCCTTACCGTGAAAGGCTCGAAGGCAAAGGCGTTGGACACACACAGTACGGCGATGGCGCCGGCAAGCAGAAGTCTCTTCATGGATCAGCCAGGAATCAATCGGGTGAAGTCGAATCGGATGAAGTCATTGTAAAGCGCGAAGACCATCAGGGTCAGGATCAAGGCCAGCCCGATCTTCTGGCCGATCATCAAGCACCGGTCGGACAAGGGACTGCCTTTTACGATCTCGGCGACATAATACAGTAAATGTCCTCCGTCCAGAACCGGAACGGGCAACAGGTTGAGCACCGCCAGGCTGAGGCTCACCAGCGCCAGGAAGCGGAGGTAATGGACGAGGCCCAGCCGGGCCGTTTGCCCGGCATAGTCGGCGATGGTCAACGGGCCGCTGATATGCCGCCAGGACAGGACGCCGGTAAACATCTTGCCGATCATCCGCAGGCTGAACAGCGACTGCTCCCAGGCTTCCCAGAGCGCCTTGCCCAGGGCCGGCACGGGACCATAACGCACCGTGACCAGCAGACCGTCGGCGTCGCCCGCGGCGGCGACGCCGACGCCGATGCGCCCGATCTTGCGGCCGCCGCGGGGGTCCGGCGTGGGCGTGATCTCCACCGACAGCGTCCTGCCGTCGCGCTGATACCTGAACAGCAAGGGAACGCCCGGCGATTCGCGCACCGTCAACACCACGTCGGACCACGAAGCGACCGGCTTGTCGCCGATGCCGACCAGCACGTCGCCCGGCAGCAGGCCGGCCGCGGCGGCGGCGCTCCCCGGCGTGACGCTGCCCAGGATGGCGGGAACGCGCGGGCGGAAAACCGCGAGCCCCAGGCGCGCGATGGGGTCTTCGCCCGGCTCGGGATTCCGGGCTTTCACCAGCGCGAGACGGCGAAAACTGATTTCATCGCGTTTATTGATGACTTCCAGTTCTACCGCATCCTGCTCGACCATCTGGCGCAGCAGCACCCAGCGCAGGTCGGCCCAGGTCTCGACGGCCTCTCCGTTCGCCTTGAGCACCCGTTCTCCGTTCTGGATTCCGGCCTTTTCCGCCGGACTCTCGGCCACGGGCGGCCCCAGGACCGGACGCAACTCTTCCATGCCGTGCATGAACAGGCCCCAATAGACGAGGACCGCCAGCGCCAGATTGGCCAGCGGACCGGCGGCGACGATGGCTATGCGCTTCCAGACGCTCTGCCGGTTGAAACTCCGGTG
>JAISQQ010000136.1 GCA_031274075.1 Accumulibacter sp. | reverse complement strand
TTTGTCATCCGGGTGTCACAAATCCTGCCTAGAGTGGCGTTGTCTTTTAACCGGAGAAGGAAAATGCAAATGAAATCCCGACAATTTTTTCATGCGGCTTCAATGGCGGCTTGCGTCGCGGTGGGCGCGATTTCCGGCACGGCTTGGGCGCAGACCGACGTCACCGGCGCGGGCGCGAGCTTTCCGGCGCCGCTGTATACCAAATGGGCGGCGGAATACAACAAGGCGACCGGGCATCGCATCAATTACCAGTCGGTCGGCTCCAGCGCGGGTTTGAAGCAGATCGAGGCGAAAACCGTCGATTTCGGCGCGTCGGACGCGCCGCTCAGCGACGCGGCCTTGCGGGAAAAGGGACTATTGCAATTTCCGACCGTGGTCGGCGGCATCGTGCCGATCGTCAATCTCAAGGGCATTGCGCCGGGACAGCTCAAATTGAACGGGCAGGTGCTGGGCGATATTTTCCTCGGCAAGATCACGCGCTGGAACGACGCGGCCATCGCCGCGCTCAATTCCGGGCTGAAGCTGCCCGATACGGCGATCAGCGTGGTGCATCGCGCCGATGGATCGGGAACCAGTTTCGGCTTCACCAACTTCTTGAGCAAGGTCAATGCCGAATGGAAGGCGAAGGTCGGCGAGGGCGCTTCGGTCAACTGGCCGGTCGGCGTCGGCGGCAAGGGCAATGAGGGCGTCGCGGCCTACGTGGGGCGGCTGCCGGATTCCATCGGCTACGTCGAATACGCCTACGCCGAGGAAAACAAGATGACCCACGTGCAGTTGCAGAATAGCGCCGGCCATTTCGTCTCGCCGTCGGAAGCGAGCTTCAAGGCCGCCGCCGCCGGCGCGGACTGGAAAACGAGCTTCTTCCAGATTCTGACGAACCAGCCCGGCGCGCAATCCTGGCCGATCACTTCCGCGACCTTCATCCTGATCCACAAGACGCAGGACAAGCCCGTCCAGGCCGCCGCGGCGCTCGACTTCTTCGCCTGGGCCTACAAGAACGGCGACAGCCTGGCCTCCGAACTCGATTACGTGCCCATGCCGCAGAGCGTCAAGGAGATCATCATGCAATCCTGGCGGGAGATCCGGGACGCTTCCGGCCAACCGGTCAGAAATCCGTAAGCCTGGGCGCATATCCGAAAGGGATTTCGGCGGTTCGATCCGGCGGCAACGCGGATCGAGCCGCTTTGTATTGGGAGCCGTTTGCGATCTTCCCTCTGGGAGCGCGGGGCGCCCGCCCCGCTTTTGACCCGCCATGACACTGTTGCCGCTGTTGCGGGGCTGGTGCCCCGCGCTCCCAGAGAAGACCGCAAACAGGTTCTTGGAGCGTTTTGCGTTTTAGTATGGACGGCGACTATTCCCACCCCGTCATTCCTTTGCTTGCCGGAATCCAGAAGTTTGACGAACGAACTGGGTCCCGGCTTGCGCCGGGACGACGCCTCTGTGCTTATATCAACGCTTATGCCGCGAAGCGGCCCACGGTTTTGAAGGCGCCTTTGAGGCGTTAAGAAGCTGTTTGCGATCTTCTCTTTGCGGGTATCTTACACAAGCTCATTAATGAAAGCCTCTCTTCGGATCGCCTTTGGGAGCGCGGGGCGCCCGCCCCGCTTTTGACCCGCGCCATGACACCGCCGCCGCTGTTGCGGGGCTGGTGCCCCGCGCTCCCAGGGGGCAATCGCACTCTCTCCATGAATCGGCCTGTGCGCGAAAATGGCGGCGCTTACTGGGCGCTTCGCGCCCGCAAGAATACTGACACCTGACATGTAGGGTGGAAAAGCGAAGCGTCTTCCGCCAATCCTTTTCACGGCACAACGCGCCGCACGATTCAAAGGCCGTTGAATGATAGAGGCGGCGGCTACGCCGCCGGAGAGAACGACCGGCGAAAGGCGCTGCGCTTTCCCGCCACACGTGTCAGGGATCAGGGATCAGAGGTCAGGTATCAGTGTTCTTGCGAGCGCGAAGTGCCCGGTAATGTCGCCATTTTCGCGCGTATCGGTCGATTCATGGAGAGAGTGCGATCTTCTCTGGGAGCGCGGGGCACCAGCCCCGCAACAGCGGCGGCAGTATCATGGCGGGTCAAAAGCGGGGCGGAAGCCCCGCGCTCCCAGAGAGAAGGTTCCAAGGGCATGAATGGGCTGTCATCGTTTTGTCACAAATCCGGCTTAAATTGGGCGGGAACAGGAATCGGGAAATGGTCTGACCCCCGACACCTGACCCCCGACACCTGATTCCTGATACCTGACCCCTGATACCTGACCCCTGATACCTGACCTCTGATACCTGACCCCTGACCCCTGACCCCTGACACATGATTTCCAACACCTTGGCCGACCGGCTGTTTGGCTTCCTGACGCGCGGCGCCGCCCTGCTGACCCTGGCCTTGCTGCTGGGGATCATCGTTTCGCTGATCGTTGGCGCGTGGCCGGCGATCGACAGGTTCGGCCCCGGTTTCCTGACGCGCAATGTCTGGGACCCCGTGCGGGAAGATTTTGGCGGCCTGGTCATGATCTACGGGACGCTGGCGACTTCCGCCATCGCGCTTTTGATCGCGGTGCCCATCAGTTTCGGCATTGCGCTGTTCCTGACGGAATTATCGCCCGCCTGGTTGAAGCGCCCCCTGGGCACGGCCATCGAATTGCTGGCGGCGGTGCCTTCCATCGTGTACGGCATGTGGGGGCTGATGGTGTTCGGCCCGGTGCTGGCGCGTTATGTCCAGCGCCCCTTGCAGAATCTCTTTGGCGATACGCCGGTTTTCGGGGCGCTGGTGTCCGGCCCGCCGGTCGGCATCGGCATCCTGTCCGCCGGGATCATTCTCTCGATCATGATCATTCCGTTCATCGCCTCGGTGATGCGCGACGTTTTTGAAGTCACGCCGCCGCTTTTGAAGGAGTCGGCCTACGGGCTGGGCGCGACCACCTGGGAAGTGATCTGGAACATCGTGCTGCCCTACACCAAGACGGGCGTGCTGGGCGGCATCATGCTGGGGCTGGGGCGCGCCCTAGGCGAGACGATGGCGGTCACCTTCGTGATCGGCAACATGAACCAGTTGCGCTCGCCTTCGCTTTTCGAGGCCGCCAACAGCATCACCTCGGCGCTGGCGAACGAATTCGCCGAAGCCGCGCCGGGGCTGCATCAGGCGTCGCTGATTTACCTGGGGCTGGTTCTGTTCCTGATTACTTTCGTGGTGCTGGTCTTCTCCCGGATGCTGCTCATGCGCCTGCAAAGAAACGAGGGGGGACGCGCGTGAATGCCACTCCGAATACCACTCTTTTTTCTGCGAACCGGGATGTCCAGGCGGCGTTTTTCGTCCGCCGCAAATGGATCAACCGGATCGCGCTGACGCTCTCATTGGCGGCCATGATCTTCGGCGTCTTCTGGCTGCTGTGGATTTTGTGGGAAACGCTCACGCTCGGCTTCGGGGGCTTGAGCCTGACCCTGTTTACGGAGAATACGCCGCCGCCCAACGACATCGGCGGGCTGGCCAACGCGATCTGGGGGTCCTTGCTCATGGTCGCGCTGGCGACCCTGATCGGCGCGCCGATCGGCGTCCTGTCCGGCATTTACCTGGCCGAATACGATCCGCGCGGCACGCTGGCGGTGACGGTGCGCTTCATCAACGACTTGCTGCTCTCGGCTCCGTCCATCGTCATCGGCCTCTTTGTCTATGCGCTGATCGTGCTGCGCTTCCGCCAGTTTTCCGGCTGGGCGGGGGCCGTGGCGCTGGCGTTGATCGTCATTCCGGTGGTCATCCGCACTACCGAAAACATGCTCTCGCTGATTCCCGCGAGCCTGCGCGAAGCGGCCTACGCGCTGGGCGCACCGAAGTGGAAGGTGATTACCAAAGTCACCCTGAACGCGGCGCGGGCGGGCGTCGTTACCGGCGTGCTGCTGGCGGTGGCGCGCATTTCCGGCGAGACCGCGCCGCTCTTGTTTACCGCCCTGAACAACCAGTTCTGGACGACCGATCTCTCCGGCCCGACCGCCAATCTTCCGGTCACCATTTTCCAGTTCGCCATGAGTCCCTACGAGAACTGGCAACAACTGGCGTGGGGGGGCGTGTTCCTGATCACGCTCGCCGTTCTTGGCCTCAACATTCTGGCGCGCTTCCTTTCCCGCCGCGCGTGACGATCATGACCGACACTCCTACCGTACTGCCCATCAAAATCGCCGTTCGCGATCTGAACTTCTACTACGGCAAGTTCCAGGCGCTCAGGAATATCCATCTCGATATTCCGGCCAACCGGGTGACGGCCTTCATCGGCCCTTCGGGCTGCGGCAAATCGACGCTGTTGCGCGTCTTCAACCGCATGTTCGAGCTGTACCCGGATCAGCGGGCGGAAGGCCAGCTTCTGCTCGACGGCGAGGATCTGCTGACATCGAAGCAGGACGTGGCGCTGATTCGCGCCCGCATCGGCATG
Organism: Accumulibacter sp.; assembly: GCA_031274075.1. Lineage (GTDB taxonomy): Bacteria > Pseudomonadota > Gammaproteobacteria > Burkholderiales > Rhodocyclaceae > Propionivibrio. Next base: position 8,199 of record JAISQQ010000136.1, on the reverse strand, counting down.
GTGTTCCAGAAGCCGACGCCGTTTCCCATGTCGATTTTCGACAACATCACCTTCGGCGTGAAGCTCTTTGAAAATCTCTCCCGGATCGACCTGGAAGAGCGCGTGGAATGGGCGCTGAAAAAGGCGGCCTTGTGGGACGAAGTCAAGGACAAGCTGGCGCAGAGCGGCGCCAGCCTTTCGGGCGGGCAGCAGCAGCGCCTGTGCATCGCGCGCGGCATCGCCATCAAGCCGGAACTCCTGCTGCTCGACGAACCCTGCTCCGCGCTGGATCCGATTTCCACCGCGCGCATCGAGGAATTGATCGCGGAGCTGAAAAACGACTACACCGTCATCATCGTGACGCACAATATGCAGCAGGCGGCGCGCTGCAGCGATTACACGGCCTATATGTATCTGGGCGATCTCATGGAATTCGGCGATACCGAACAGATGTTCTTCAAACCCAATCGTCGTGAAACCGAGGATTACATTACCGGCCGCTTTGGCTAGACCATCATGAGCGAAAAACATCTTTCTTCCCAATTCGACAGCGACCTGAACAACATTTCCTCGCAATTGATGGAAATGGGCGGGCTGGTCGAGACACAGATCCAGCGCGCCATCCAGGCCCTGGCGAGATTCTCCGTGGCGCTGGCCGAAGAAGTCATGCACGCCGAAGACCGGGTCGACGTCATGGAAATCGCCATCGACCACGCGCTGACTTCGGTCATCGCGCGGCGGCAGCCCGCCGCCCGCGACCTGCGCCTGCTGCTGGCGATTTCCAAGATCACCACCAACCTGGAGCGCGTCGGCGACGAAGCCAATAAAATCGCGCGCATGGTCAAGTCCATCGTGGAACACGGCGAAGCCCGCAAAATGCCGATCGGCGACCTGCGCCTGGCTTCCGACCTGGCCGCCGGCCTCATCCGCCGCGCGCTCGACGCCTTTGCCCGCCTGGACGTGAACGCCGCCGTGACCATACTGAAGGAAGACGACATGATCGATTGCGAATTCAAGGGCTTTACCCGGAAGCTCATCACCTACATGATGGAAGACCCGCGCACCATCAGCGACAGCCTGGATCTGCTGTTCCTCGCCAAGGCCATCGAACGCATCGGCGATCATGCCAAGAACATCGCCGAATTCATCATCTACATCGTCAAGGGCACCGACGTGCGCCACAGCTCGCTGCCGCAAATCGAATCCGCCCTGCAAAACTGAACAGAACCGAGCAGAACCGAGCATGGCGCTGCGAGCCATTCCCAAGCCCCGCGTCCTCGTCGTCGAGGACCAGGCCGACATCCTCGAACTCATTCTCGTCAACCTGCGGCACGCCGGCTACGATCCCGTCCCCGCCGCCGACGGGCCGTCCGCCTGCGCGCAACTGAACGCCATCCTGCCCGACGTGATCCTGCTCGACTGGATGCTGCCCGGCGCGCAGAGCGGCCTCGACCTGGCGCGGCGCTGGCGCGCCGATCCGCGCTCCCGCGAGATCCCGATCCTCATGCTGACCGCCAAGGGCGAAGAAAACGACAAGGTTCTCGGCCTGGAAAGCGGCGCCGACGACTACATCACCAAACCTTTCTCCAACCGCGAACTGCTCGCCCGCATCCACGCCGTGCTGCGCCGCCGCGCCCCCGAACAACTGGGCGACAGCGTCAGCGTCGGCGCGCTCTCGCTGCATGCCGGACAGTTCCGCGTGTCTTTCGCGGGCAAGGAACTCAAGCTCGGCCCCACCGAATTCCGCCTGCTGCACTACCTGATGAAATATCCCGAACGGGTCATGAGCCGCGCCCATTTGCTCGACAAGGTCTGGGGCGACCACGTGTTCATCGAAGAACGCACGGTGGACGTGCACATCAAACGCCTGCGCGCCGCCCTGGGCAAGGCCGGCGGCATGATCGAGACGGTGCGCTCGGAAGGCTACCGGCTGACGGCGAAAGCGGCGCGCTGAAATCCGTTCCCGCCGTCATGTGTCACGCGCGCGTCACATCGGCGGGATACGCTTCGGCCGTGCGGAATTTCCTGAAAACCGGGGCGAAGGTGCTGGCGAAAAGCATGAAGCGATGGCTGGCCGTCATGCTTTGCGTATTGGCGGTGATCCTGCTGGCCTTCCTGGTCCGGGAAACCTGGACCCTGATCCTGATCCTGCTGGACAGCGGCAAGGATAGCCATAACGGCTATGAAATCATCGAAGCCATCATCATCTGGTTTTTGTTTTTTGAATTCATCGCGCTCATTGCCAAATATTTTGCGTCGAAGTTCCACTTCCCGCTGCGCTATTTCATCTACATCGGCATTACCGCCGTCATCAGGCTGATCATCGTCGATCACCAAAAACCCATGTCCACGCTGATTTATTCGCTGGCCATCCTGGTGCTCATGGGTGCGCTCTACATCGCCAACTCCCGGCTGCTCAAACGGATGTGATGATAGAATCCAAACCTCCTGGCGGCCTGCCCGGCATCGAAAACAAACCCTCCGCCGCCGGAACGCGAGTCGATGCTTCGCCTGCCGTGGAAAAATCCTGGAATACTGTCCGAAACCCCGACGTGCCGCGCTTTCTTGCCCTTTTCATTTTCGTATTGCTTGGCGCCGGCATTTCCAGCCTGGCGTTTCCCGCGTCGCCGCCAATCGGCCGGGGTGTCCTGCCCGGCGGCCTCCTGGGTTTCCTGGCCTGGCTTTTCTACGATGGCTGGCAGGCCCGCCGCCTGCTCGACTGGCTCGGCCGGCTGCAAAAGTCGTCCGCCGCCCTCGCGGCCACGCCGCTTCCCGCGCGCCTGCCGCATTTTTGGCGCGAAATCGCCGAACGCATGGAACGGCTGCTGCGCCAGCAGCAGCGCGCCCTGCAAAAACAGCGGCTGCTCACGGAAAACCTGGTCGACGCCCTGCAAGCCTCGCCCAACGGCGTGATCATGCTCGACGCCGCAAGAGGCATCGAATGGATGAACCTGTCCGCCAGCCGGCATTTCGGCCTGGACGAACGACACGATGTCGGCCAGGCCATCACCCATCTCATACGCGACCCGGTCTTCGTCGCCTGCCTCGCCAGCCGCGATTTCGCCAATTCCATCAACTCCATCGTGCTGACCAGCCCGTGCAGCAACGCTCACCGCCCGCTGCGCCTTTCCCTGCGGCTTTGCCCCTACGGCGCGGACCGGCTGTTGCTGCTCTCCCAGGATATTACCCAGATCGAACAGGCCGAAGCCATGCGGCGCGACTTCATCGCCAACGTCTCGCACGAACTGCGCACGCCGCTCACCGTCCTGGCCGGATTCGTCGAGACCCTGCAAACCCTGCCGCTCGGCGAGGACCAACGCCAGGATTATCTCGCGCGCATGGAACGCCACGCGCTGCGGATGCAGACCCTGGTCGCCGACCTGCTCGTTCTTTCACGACTCGAGGACAGCCCGCCTCCCGGCCTCGCGCCGTGGACCCCCGCGCACACCCTGCTGGCCGCCTGCGCCGCCGAGGCCCGCGCGCTCTCCGAGCTGCTGGCCAGGGAAACGAAGACCAAAACGCATCGCCTGCATTTTCCCGAGACACACGGCCTGGGCGAAATCGCCGGCAACGCCCAGGAACTGCAAAGCGCCTTCATCAACCTGGTCGGCAACGCCATCCGCCACACGCCCCCCGGCAGCCGCGTCGACGTCCTCTGGCAAAACAACGCCGACGGCAGCGCCACCTTCGCCGTGCGGGACGACGGCCCCGGCATCGCCCCCGAACACCTGCCGCGCATCACCGAACGCTTTTATCGCGTCGATTCCGGCCTTTCCCGTGAAAGCGGCGGCACCGGGCTGGGACTCTCCATCGTCAAGCACGTCCTGCAACGCCACGGCGCGACGCTGGACATCGACAGCGCGCCCGGACAGGGCGCGTGCTTTTCCGCGACTTTCCCGGCGGCGAGGGTGCGCGCGCAGGCCGCCTTGCCGCCTGGGGCGGGTCCGCGGGAGGCATGACGCCGGGACGAGTGAAAAGCAAAAAACGAGGAAGGTGAAGCGTCGTGGCGCGCTCCACCTTCCTCGCGAGCATTTTTCACTCATCGAGCTTCAGATCGAAGCCCTGTTTCCTGGCGACGTTCAACAGCAGGCTGCGTTTTTCACGGACGGCCTTGAACCTCTTGACGACTTGTTCGCTGAAGGAAGCGGAGTGCCGGCCCTTGTCCCTGAGGTCGTAATAGGTCTGCAATTCGAGGTCATAGGCGGCGATGTTTTCGCGGTAGTTGTCAAAGACCTTGTAGTGGTTTTCAAACACCTTGAGCGACATGTCCATGCGCGGCTTGAGCTGCGGATCCTGCGCGGGATAGCCGAAGCCCAGGCCCAGCACCGGGAAGGTGAGCTCGGGCAGGGCCAGGATGCGGATCAGCTCCGGCGGATCGTTCAGCACGCTGCCGAAATACACCGCGCCCAGGCCGAGGGATTCGATCGCCGTGGTGACGTTCTGCGCCGCCAGGCAGGCGTCGGTGAAGGCCTGGAAGAAACGGTCCATGTCGCGGATGCCGCCGCCGTCAAAGCCCTGTTCCCGGGCGATGCGGGCGTTGCGGTAACAGTCGGCGATGAAGACGAAGAATTCCGGCGCCTGGTTCACATACTCCTGTCCGCAGATCAGCGAGATGCGGCGCCTGGCCTCGGCGTCGGTCACGCGGATGATGCTGGACAACTGCAAGCCCGAACTGGTCGCCGTGCGGTTGGCGACCGCCAGCAAGGTATCGAGCACTTCCTTGGGCACCGCCTTGTCCGAAAACGCGCGGATGGAACGGTGGGATAGCTGTTTCTGGATCGTTTCATTCATGCTTGTCACTCCTGTTGACGATATTTTTCCGGCGCCGTGGGCGGACGCCGGACGAAAAAAGCGCGGAAACGCGCCAGCGTTTCCTCCGGCGCGTCTTCCGGGATGAAATGGCCGCTGACGACCGGCCGCCCCCCGCATGATCGGCATAATCGCGCCAGATCGTCAACACGTCCTTGAAAACCCGGGGGCGATCTTCCAGGCGCGATTTCCTCGCCCGAACCGGCGGCCTTGCGTATAATGTCCGCCGTCATTGGGGAGTAGCCGCCCTTCCAGCGAAGGAGTCCGCGTCAACACACTTGCCGAAAAGGCGTGGCGCGGACAGCCGTCCGGCTTGGCAAGACCTTTGAACACGCCGCTTCTTCAGGCCGGAGAAGCCCTGTGGTCAATCGTCGAATCCGGCCGGGAGCATGATCGGAATGGATGCCTTCCTCATCTCGACGGGTGTCGTCGCCCTGGCCGAAATCGGAGACAAGACCCAACTGCTGGCCTTCATCCTCGCCGCGAAATTCCGCCGGCCCGCGCCGATCTGCCTGGGCATCCTGCTGGCGACGATCGTCAATCACGCGTTCGCCGGCGCCATCGGCGCCTGGCTGACCTCGAGGGTCGCTCCGGAAACGATGCGCTGGATCCTGGGCCTGTCGTTCATCGCCATGGCCTTGTGGACCCTGATCCCGGACGAATTCGAGGAGGATGACGCCAGATTGGCGAAATTCGGCGTTCTGGGCGCCACGCTGATCGCCTTCTTCCTGGCCGAAATGGGCGACAAGACGCAGATCGCGACGGTGGCCCTGGCGGCCCGGTTCCAGGCGTATTACGCGGTCGTCGCTGGGACGACCTGCGGCATGATGATCGCCAACGTCCCCGCGGTCCTGCTCGGCGAGCGCATCGCCGAGCGCATTCCGGCGCGTGTCGTGCATGCCGTCGCCGCCGCGATTTTCGGCGCGCTCGGCGTCGCCACGCTGCTCGGCGCGGGGCGGGGACTGGGGTTCTGATGTCAGGTGTCAGGGGGCAGGTGTCAGGTGCCAGGGGGCGGATCGGTTATCGGGCGGGAACCGCCGTCAGCCGCCCGCCGCGATCACCTCGGCGATCGCCTTGCCGACATCCGCGGTCGACGCGCCGCCGCCCATGTCCGGTGTCTTCGGGCCTTCGGCGAGCACGGTTTCGATGGCGCGCAGCATGCCGGCCGCCGCTTCCGGATGGCCGAGGTGGTCGAGCATCATGGCGCCGGCCCAGATCTGGCCGACCGGGTTGGCGATTCCCTTTCCGTAAATATCCGGCGCGGAGCCGTGTACGGGCTCGAACAGCGACGGGAAGCGGCGTTCCGGGTTGAGGTTGGCCGACGGCGCGATGGCGATGGTGCCGGTACACGCCGGCCCCAGGTCGGACAGGATGTCGCCGAACAGGTTGGAGGCGACGATCACGTCGAAGTGTTCCGGGCGGCGCACGAAATTCGCGCTCAGGATGTCGATGTGGAACTTGTCGCAGCGGATGTCCGGGTAATCCTTGCCGATCGCCGCGAAGCGCTCGTCCCAGTAGGGCATGGCGATGGAAATGCCGTTCGACTTGGTGGCCGAAGTCAGGTGTTTTTTGGGGCGCCTGGCCGCCAGCTCGAAGGCGAAGCGGATGACACGGTCCACGCCGACGCGCGTGAAGATGCTCTCCTGCACCACGAACTCGCGCTCGGTGCCCTCGAACATGCGCCCGCCGACGCTCGAATACTCGCCCTCGGTGTTCTCGCGCACGATCAGGAAGTCGATGTCGCCGGGCCGGCGGCCGGCCAGCGGCGAGGGGACGCCGGGCATCAGCCGGGCGGGCCGCAGGTTGACGTATTGGTCGAATTCGCGCCGGAACTTGAGCAGCGAACCCCACAGCGAAACATGGTCGGGCACCTTTTCCGGCCAGCCGACGGCGCCGAAGAAAATGGCATCGTGCCCGCCGATCCGCTCCTTCCAGTTGTCCGGCATCATCGCGCCGTGCTTGAGGCAGTAGTCGCAGTTCCAGTCAAACTCGTCCCACTGCAAGCGGATGTCGTACTTGCGCGCCGCCGCGTCGAGGCAGCGCAAGCCCTCGGGGACGACCTCCGTACCGATCCCGTCGCCCGGAATCACGGCAATCCTGTGGTTTTTCATCATTTTGACGCTCCGAAAAGTCGTGTGAAGGGGGAATTATCCGTTCAGATGACAGAGGACAGAGGACAGAGGACAGTTCAGTTACCGGGCGCTCTGCGCCCGCAAATATTACTGTCTTCCGTCCTCCAATAATAGTGGGCAAAGCACGATTAATTCTAAAATTTAATTGTGCTCTGTCCTCTATTATTTCCTGAGCCCTGGGGAAAGGTAGGGCGGTTTCTCCGAAACCGCCGCCACCCGGCGCGCTCGGAGAGCGCGCCCTACCCTGGATGATCCATCGGCTTCTCAAACGTCTTTCTGATTTCTAAAACAGCTTCTTATACGCCAGGGTTCAGGCGATGGAATGGGCCGATACTTGACCCGAAAACGCGCTAATGGAGCCTGAAGGGCGCTTTGCTCGTCCAGGCTCCGCTATCCGGCGGATTCTTCGATCAGCTCGATTTGTTCCGGCGTCAGGTCGAACAGTTTGTATACCGCCTCGTCGATCTGCCGTTCGCACTGCGCGATGGCGGCGTCGAGTTCTTCCACCCGCTTGCGGTTTTTCTCGAATAGGGTTTGCCAGTCGTCGCGCTCCGCCAGCGGGATCGCTTGCCTGAAATGCTTTTTGACGGCTTCGTGGAAGGTCTTGAAATCAAGTCCGGGCCAAGCGGCGAGTTTCGTGGGAAGCTTCGCGCTCGCGCCGCCGGGGGCGAGGTCGGTCAGGATGCGGCGGGAAAAAACGCGAATCAGGTCGCGGCGCTGTTCGGCTGCTCGTTGAGCGGATTGGGCGAGCAATGCGAGTGTTTTCTTTTGCGCGTCGGTAGCGTCGGGAATGGGGACCGTCTCAACATGTTGGGCGCGTAATTCAAGTCGCCATTCACCACCACGCAATGGCGAGCAAATTCCAAACAGATATGACCATATCAGCTTTGAATTCATTAAACCGACGAGATACCAATCTGTCGTAGCTATATAGAAAAGCTTGTTGATCGGATAATATGCAATGCTGTCAATAGCAAATTTGGGTCCTTGCGAAATTTCCGGGTACAGCAATTTTTCCGCACGAAAGTCATTTTCGTAATCAGCCTTGTGCCTGCTGCAATTCAAACCATTTCTGCCTCGTCGCCCGTTTTTCCAGTTTTTCCCTGAACGGCAGCAGATGCGCCTTGATGGCCGGATAATCGTCAATGTCGATGCTGTTTTTCGGGATGTAGATCAGCCACAAATCCCGTGATTCGACGCGCCATTTTTTCAGGTCCTTGCCTTCAAGAAAGGGCTTCAGCAGTTTTTCCGAATTTGCGTCTTCGGCGATCAGCCGGTC
>JAISQQ010000059.1 GCA_031274075.1 Accumulibacter sp. | reverse complement strand
CTGAACGCCGCCATCGAAGCCGCGCGCGCGGGCGAACAGGGGCGCGGCTTCGCGGTGGTCGCGGACGAGGTGAGGAAACTCGCCGAGCGCACCGCGCAATCGACCGGCGACATCAGCACCATGATCGGGAAAATCCAGACTTCCGCCAACGAGGCCGTGGAGCAGATGGACAAGGTGGTGAAGCAGGTGGAATCCGGCCAGTCGCTGGCGCAGGAAGCGGGCAAGCACATCCAGGCGATCCGCGTGGAAGCGGGCAAGGTTTCCGACGCCATGACGGAAATATCCAACGCCCTGAAGGAACAGGGCGAGGCCAGCAACGACATCGCCAAGCACGTGGAATCGATCGCCCAGATCACCGATGAAAACAACGCCGCCGCCGAGGAGACCGCCTCCAACGCGCAGCGTCTCGACGAACTGGCGAAAAACGTCCAGAACACCATCAACCAGTTCCGTGTGTAGGTGTGATCAGAGGACAGAAGACGGAAGACGGAGGACAGTCCAGTTACCGGACGCGAAGCGTCCGCAAAAATTACTGTCTTCTGTCCCCTGTCTCCGAGCCACCTCTGGGAGCGCGCGCGCTCCATGAACGTAAAGTCGCCCCGTGCGCGTGGAAACAGCGACGGTTCGGTAGGGCGGGAAAGCGCGGCGCCTCCCGCCAATCCTTTTTCACGGCGCAACGCGCCGCACGATTCAAAGGCCGTCGAATACGATAAGCGGCGGCTGCGCCGCCGGAGGGAACGACCGGCGGGAGGCGCGGCGCTTTCCCGCCCTACGAGGTGCGCCAACGGTTTTGCGCCCACGCCCAGGCGGGTTGGAGACCCGCGCCCCAGGAAAATCACCACGATGCCGACAACGCCGTATAGGGCAATGGCCCTGATGCGCTCCCAGGGAGAAGATCGCAAACAGGTTCCAATGTTTTTCGTTGTGTTCATTGTGCTCGCCGTGCTTGATACAGGCTTTTCGGGATGAACGAAGTCCTGCTCTCCGTGCGTGGGCTGCGCGCCGGTTTTGTCGCTGGCCGGCGCGTGTTGACGGCGGTCAACGGCGTCGGCTTCGACGTCGCCGCCGGCGAGACGCTGGCCCTGCTTGGCGAGTCGGGTTGCGGCAAGTCGGCGGCGGCGCTGTCCTTGCTGCGGCTGTTGCCGCCGGCGGGGCGCATTCTCGGCGGCGAGGTGCGTTTCGCGGGAACCGAGCTGACGCGGCTGGCCGAGGCCGAGATGCGCGCCGTGCGCGGCGGCGGCATGGCGATGATCTTCCAGGAACCGGCGACCAGCCTCAACCCGGTGCTCACGGTCGGCCGGCAGATCGGCGAAGTGATCGGCAGGCATCGCGGCCTGCTTGGCCGCGCGGCCACGGCGCGGGCGGCTGAACTGCTCAGGGCGGTGGGCATCGCCGACCCCGAACGGCGCTTGACGGAATACCCGTTCCAACTCTCCGGCGGCATGAAGCAGCGGGTGATGGTGGCCATGGCGCTGGCGGGCGATCCCCGCCTGCTGATCGCCGACGAGCCGACGACGGCGCTCGACGTGACCATCCAGGCGCAGATCCTCGAACTCCTGCGCCGCCTGCAGGACGAACGCCGCATGGGCATGCTGCTGATCACGCACGATCTCGGCGTCGTCGCGCAAATGGCGCACCGCGTCGGCGTGATGTACGCCGGGGAAATCGTCGAGGAAGCGCCGCTCGAAACCTTCTTCGCCGCGCCGCGCCACCCCTACACGCAAAAGCTGTTTGCCGCGCTGCCGGACCGGACGGCGCGCGGCGCGCGGCTGGAGACGATCGCCGGGCAGGTGCCCTCGCTGGCCGCCATGCCCGCGGGCTGCCGTTTCGCCGCGCGCTGTCCGCTCGCCCAGGCGCGTTGCCGGAGCGAAACGCCGGCGTGGACGGATCTGGGGCACGGCCATCGGGTGCGCTGCCATGAGCTTGGGAAGGCCGGGGAAGCCGGGGAAGCGCGTGACGGCGGGCCGGGCCGGGGCCGCGCGCTTTCCGTGGCGGACATCCCGGCGTCGAATACCGGCCAGGAAGCGGCCGTGCGGGAGAATCTGCTCGAAGTCGACGGCCTGCGCGTGCACTTTCCGATCCGCGGCGGCGTCCTGCGGCGCGTCGTCGGCCAGGTGAAAGCCGTCGACGGCGTCTCGCTCGAACTCGAGCGCGGGCGCACGCTGGCGCTGGTCGGCGAATCGGGCTGCGGCAAGACCACGGCGGGCAAGGCCATCTTGCAACTGATCCCGCCGAGCGGCGGCCGGGTGCGCCTCGGCGGCCAGGAACTGACGGGCCTGCCGCGCCGCGCGCTGCGCCCGCTGCGCCGCCGCATGCAGATGATTTTCCAGGATCCGTTTGCCTCGCTCGATCCGCGCCTGCCGGTCGGCGAGATCATCGCCGAAGGCATGGGCGCGCTCGGCGTGCTTCCCGCCACGGCCGACCGGGCGGCGGCCGTGGCCGCGCTGCTGCGGCAGGTCGGCCTCGATCCGGAGGCGGCGGAACGCTATCCGCACGAATTCTCCGGCGGCCAGCGGCAGCGCGTCGCCATCGCCCGGGCGCTGGCGGTACAGCCGGAACTCGTGGTCTGCGACGAGCCGACGTCGGCGCTCGACGTCTCGGTGCAGGCGCAGATTCTCAACCTGCTCAAGGCCTTGCAGGACGAGCTTGGGCTGGCCTACCTGTTCATCACCCACAATTTCGCCGTGGTCGAATACCTGGCGCACGACGTGGCGGTGATGTATCTCGGACGCATCGTCGAGCGCGGGCCGGCCGACGCGGTGCTGCGCTCGCCGAAACATCCCTATACCGAAGCCCTGCTCTCGGCCGTTCCCAGCCCGCGCCGCGAAGAAAACCGCGCGC
>JAISQQ010000004.1 GCA_031274075.1 Accumulibacter sp. | reverse complement strand
CCGGTGCTCCAGAGGATCGGCAGCAGGCCGGCCATGATGGCGACGACGGTCATCATTTTCGGGCGGACGCGCTCGACGGCGCCTTCCATGATCGCGGCGTAGAGGTCGGCGGCGGTGGGGACGCGCCCGGCCTCGCGGCAGTCGCGCTTGAGCGCTTCCCAGGCGTGATCGAGATAGATCAGCATGACCACGCCGGTTTCCGCCGCCACGCCGGCCAGCGCGATGAAGCCGACGGCGACGGCGACGCTCATGCGGTAGCCGAGCGCCCACATCAGCCAGACGCCGCCGACCAGCGCGAAGGGTACCGAGAGCATGACGATCAGGGTTTCGGTCAGGCGCTGGAAATTCATGAACAGCAGCAGGAAGATCAAGAGCAGGGTGATCGGCACGACGACTTTCATCTTCTCGATGGCGTGCTCCATGTTTTCGAACTGGCCGCTCCAGGCGACGTAGTAGCCGGGCGGGAAGCTGATCTTTTCCGCCACCGCCCGCCGCGCCCGGGCGACGTAGCCGCCGAGGTCGCCGTCGCGGGTGTCGACGTAGATGTAGGCCGCGAGCAGCGCGTTCTCGGTGCGGATGCCCGGCGTCCCCTTGGCGACCTTCACGCTGGCCAACTGGCCGAGCGGCACCATGCCGTTGTCCATGACCGGCACCAGCACCTCGCGCGCGATCTGCTGCGGGTCGGAGCGCAGTTCGCGCGGATAGCGCACGGTCACGCCGTAGCGTTCGCGCCCCTCGACGGTGGTGGTGACCATCTCGCCGCCGAGCGCGCTGCCGATCACGTCCAGCAGTTCGCCGACCGACAGGCCGTAGCGCGCGAGCTGCACGCGGTCCGGCTCGATGTCGAGGTAGAAGCCGCCGGTGAGGCGCTCGGCGAAGGCGCTGGAGGTGCCGGGAACGTCCTTGACCACGGTCTCGATCTCCTTGGCCAGCCGTTCCAGCTCATCGAGATCGTTGCCGAAGACCTTGATCCCGATCGGCGTGCGGATGCCGGTCGAGAGCATGTCGATGCGCGCCTTGATCGGCATCGTCCAGGCGTTGGAAATGCCGGGGAACTGCATCGCCTGGTCCAGCTCGGCGACCAGGGCGTCGAGGGTCAGCCCGGCGCGCCATTCGGACTCGGGCTTGAGGTTGATCACCGTCTCGAACATCTCCATCGGCGCCGGGTCGGTGGCCGTGTTGGCGCGGCCGGCCTTGCCGTAGACCGAGGCCACCTCGGGGAAGCTCTTGATGATCTTGTCCTGCGTCTGCAAGAGTTCGGCGGCCTTGGTGATCGACATGCCGGGCAGCGAGGCGGGCATGTAGAACAGGGTGCCTTCGTTGAGCGTGGGCATGAATTCGGAGCCGAGCCTCGAGGCCGGGTAGAACGACGCCGCCAGGGACAGCGCGGCCAGCGCGATGGTCAGCTTCTTCCAGCGCAGCACGCCTTTGATGATCGGGCGGTAGAGCCGGATGAGCACGCGGTTGACCGGGTTGCGCGCTTCCGGCATGACCTTGCCGCGAATGAAATACAGCATCAGCACCGGCACCAGGGTCACCGACAGGAAGGCCGCGCCGGCCATCGAGAAGGTCTTGGTCCAGGCCAGCGGCGAGAACATGCGCCCTTCCTGGCCTTCGAGGCTGAACACCGGCAGGAAGGAGACGGTGATGATCAAGAGCGAGAAGAAGAGCGCCGGGCCGACTTCCTGGCAGGCTTCGATCAGGGCCGCGGCGCGTTCGGCGCGAGTGTGTTTTTCGGGCAGGCGTTCGAGGTGCTTGTGCGCGTTCTCGATCATCACGATCGCCGCGTCGATCATCGCGCCGATGGCGATGGCGATGCCGCCGAGGCTCATCAGGTTGGAGTTCATGCCGAGCAGGCGCATGGCGATGAAGGCGATGAGCACGCCGACCGGCAGCATCACGATGGCCACCAGCGCGCTGCGCACATGCAGCAGGAAGACGACGCAGACCAGCGCGACGATCAGCGATTCCTCGATCAGCGTGCGCTTCAGGGTGTCGATGGCGCGGAAGATCAGCTCGGAGCGGTCGTACACCGGCTCGATGCTCACCCCGTCCGGCAGTCCGGCGGAGACTTCCCCGATCTTCTCCTTGACGTTGCCGATGACCTCCAGCGCGTTCTCGCCGTAGCGCGCCATGGCGATGCCGGAGACGACTTCGCCTTCGCCGTTGAGTTCGGTGAGGCCGCGCCGCTCGTCCGGCACCCGTTCGACGCGCGCGATGTCGCGGATCAGCACCGGCACGCCCAGGTCGCTCTTGACGACCAGGTTCTCGATGTCGCCGAGGCCGCGCAGGTAGCCCCGGCCGCGCACCATGTATTCGGTTTCGGCCATTTCCACGGCGCGGCCGCCGACGTCGCGGTTCGAGTCGCGGATCACCTGCGCCACCTTCATCAAGGGGATGCCGTAGGCGCGCAGCCGGGTCGGATCGACGGTGACCTGGTAGGTCTGCACGAAGCCGCCGATCGAGGCGACCTCGGAGACGCCGTGCGCCTTGGCGAGCTGGTAGCGCACGAACCAGTCCTGGATCGAGCGCAGTTCGGCCAGCGTCTTGTCCCGCGCCAGCAGGACGTACTGGTAGACCCAGCCGACGCCGGTGGCGTCCGGGCCGATCTGCGGCGTGACGCCCTGGGGCATGCGCCCCGAGGCGAAATTGAGGTATTCGAGCACCCGCGAGCGCGCCCAGTAGATGTCCGTGCCGTCCTCGAAGATGACGTAGACGAAGGACGCGCCGAAGAACGAGAAGCCGCGCACGACCTTCGATTTCGGCACCGAGAGCATCGCCGTGCTCAGCGGATACGTGACCTGGTCCTCGACCACCTGCGGCGCCTGGCCGGGGTATTCGGTATAGACGATGACCTGTACGTCGGAGAGGTCGGGCAGGGCGTCCAGCGGCATGCGCAGCACCGCCAGGACGCCGCCCAGCGTGACCAGCAGCGCGGCGACGAGCACCAGCGCCTTGTTGTTTCCCGACCATTCGATGAGCTTGGCGAGCATG
>JAISQQ010000453.1 GCA_031274075.1 Accumulibacter sp. | reverse complement strand
CGGCAACTGGTCGACGGCGTCCTGGAAAAACAGCGGCGCGCGCTCGCCAAAACCATCACGCTGGTCGAATCGACCCGCGCCGATCACCAGCGGCGCGCGCAAAAAGTCATCGGCGCGCTGCTGCCGCATACGGGCAAGGCCATTCGCGTCGGCATTTCCGGCGTGCCCGGCGCCGGCAAATCGACCTTCATCGAGGCGCTCGGCAATTACCTGATCGACCGGGGCCACCATCTCGCGGTGCTCGCGGTCGATCCCTCGTCTTCGGTTTCCGGGGGATCGATCCTCGGCGACAAGACGCGCATGGAGTCGCTCTGCCAGCGCCTCGAAGCCTTCATCCGGCCAAGCCCCACGGCGGGATCGCTGGGCGGCGTCGCGGCCAAGACCCGGGAAGCGATGCTCGCCTGCGAAGCGGCCGGCTACGACGTGATCATCGTCGAGACCGTCGGCGTCGGGCAGAGCGAAACCACCGTCGCCGGCATGGTCGACATTTTCACGCTGGTGCAGTTGCCCAACGCCGGCGACGACCTGCAAGCCATCAAGAAAGGCATCGTCGAGATCGCCGACCTGGTGGCTATCAACAAGTCCGACATCGACCCGAATGCCGCCGCCGTCGCCCGCGCGCAATGGAAGCAGGCGCTGCACATGCTGCGTCCCGCCTCGCCCAACTGGCGTCCGCCGGTCATCGGCGTCAGCGCGCTCAAGAAGGAAGGCATCGCCGAGTTCTGGGCCGAGATCGAGCGCTACCGCGAAATCACCACGCGCTCCGGCGAATTCGAGGCCAAGCGCAAGAAACAGGCGCTCGACTGGATGTGGAGCCTGATCGAGACCGGCCTGCACCATCTGTTCAGGAGCCACCCGCAGGTACACGCGGCCTTGCCGCAACTGGCCCAGCAGGTCGCCACCGGCCACACGACGCCAAACGCGGCGGCGCAGCGCCTGCTGTCCTACCTCGAATCCGGCGCCGCGGCTGGCGTTTGATCTGGCGTCCGATCTGGCGTCCGGTTTGGCGTCCGGTTTGGCGTCCAATCCATCCGGATAAGGATTCGCCGAGCCAGGCAAGCGCCGTCGGCCAGGGCGATTGCGTGAACGTGAAAGTCATTACAAGAGGTGGAAAGCTGTGATAGGGCGGATGCAATCCACCCTACAGGCGCGTCGTCCCTTTGATCGCCGGGATCTGGTTCCTTCGTCAAAATTCCTGGATT
The DNA here is from genome assembly GCA_031274075.1 of Accumulibacter sp. Lineage (GTDB taxonomy): Bacteria > Pseudomonadota > Gammaproteobacteria > Burkholderiales > Rhodocyclaceae > Propionivibrio. Next base: position 1,869 of record JAISQQ010000453.1, on the reverse strand, counting down.
CCGGCTTGCGCCGAAATGACGGTATCAGAGGACAGAAGACGGAAGACAGTAATATTTGCGGGCGCGAAGCGCTCGGTAACTGAACTGTCCTCTGTCATCTGTCCTCTGTCTTCTGATCGCCGCCCACGCCGCCGACGGGCCAGGCCGTGTCACCCGCGCCCGCTTGGGGCCGATGGCCGGCGATATGCGGATCAATATGCGGATCATTTTGCGGGGCGTGGGCACAACCTGACAAATCAGGTGAGAACATTACTAAAAATAGTTGTTTACAAAGGCGATTTATTGTGCCAATCTATTATTGAAGCCTTACTGAGGCTGTCTGGTGGCGATGGATTGATCGGGAGTACTGCGTGATGAGAGAAAGCAAAGAATCAGCGAACGGCTTTCAAGCCGCTCGGTCTAATTTGCCTGACGTGTCTTGGGAGGGGTTTGCGCCCCTGCCCGAACCGGTCGCCGAAGCTCCGTCCTTCAGGCCGGGCTTGGCTCCTTACCGCCCCGAAGGGCGGGGTTCATATTGGAGTTGTTCTACGATGAAAAAATTCAACGTGGTGAGTATGCTCGCGGTACTGGCGGCGCTGTTCTCCGGAATGGCCTGGGCGCAGGTACAGAGTGAGGCGGCGCCGCAGCCGTCGACATTGAAGGAGGCGGTTCAGGCCGCCGTGCTCAATAATCCGGAAGTCCAGGCGCGCTGGCACGCGTTCAACGAGGCCGAGGAGGAAATTGGCGTCGCCCGGGGCGGTTTCTTCCCCAAGATCGACCTGTCGACGGCTGTCGGGCACATAAAGACGAAGCAGAAACGGATCAACGTCGACGATTCCTATAACGGTAACGAAACCACGCTCTCGCTCCGGCAGATGATCTTCGACGGCTTTGCCACCTACAACGAGGTCAAGCGCCTTGGCAAGGCCAAGCTGGTGCGTTATTTCGAGTTGCTGGACGTATCCGAAAACATAGCGCTCGAAGCCGCGCGCGCCTATGTCGACGTCATTCGCTACCGCGAGCAGGTCAAGCTGGCCGAGGACAATTACGTCCAGCACTATGCCGCGCACGAACAACTCAAGCGCCGCGCGGCGTCCGGCGTCGGCAAGCTGGTCGACGTCAACCAGGCGGCCAGCCGCCTGGCTCTGGCCGACGTCAACGTGACCACGGCCTACGCCAACCTGCACGATGTCACCGCCCGCTACCTGCGTATCGTCGGCGCCAATCCGCCCAGGGAAATGGGCATGCCGGAGCGCGTGATCCTGGCCTTCCCGGAGAGGGAGGAAGCCGCGCTGTCGATCGCCTTGCGGCAGAATCCCGCGCTGCGCGCGAGCCTCGAAAACATCGAGGCGGCGCAATACGACATCAGCGTGCGCCGCGCGGACTTCTGGCCCCGGCTGGATCTCGTCGCCCGCCGGGACCATTACAGCAACTACGAGGACAATGGCAGCCGCGACGAAAGCCGGGTGGAGCTGCGGCTCAACTACAACCTGTTCAACGGCGGCTCGGATCTGGCGCGCAAGCGGCAGTACCGCGAGCGCAAGTACATCGCCCTCGATCTGCGCGACAAGGCGTGCCGCGACATGCGCCAGACGCTGGCCATCGCCTTCAACGACACCCTGCGCCTGAACGATCAGTTGAGTTATCTGGCGACCCAGGTGGAACTGGTGGCCAAAACCCGGACCGCCTACCGCGATCAATTCAACATCGGCCAGCGCACGCTGCTCGACCTCCTGAATACCCAGAACGAGTATTTCGACGCGCGCCGCGCCCAGGTCAATGCCGACGCCGATCTGTCGCTGGCCTATCTGCGCAGCTATGCCGGCATGGGACGGCTTCTGGAGGTGCTCGAACTGAAGCATATCGAGCTTGAAAAAGCGCCGGCGAACA
>JAISQQ010000387.1 GCA_031274075.1 Accumulibacter sp. | reverse complement strand
TCCGGATCGAGCTGCGCGGCATACTTCTCGGTCACCGGCTTGACGGCGTCGCGCATGCGCGCCAGTTCGGCCGGCTCGATTTCATTGAGCAGCATGCCGTTGTCGGTCATCACCTTGCGCGACTTGTCGGTCATCGCCCGCGAAGCCTTGCGCTGCACGTCGCGCGCCACGACGAAGGCTTCCTCGAAGATCTGCTTCTCGTCGGCCGAGAGCGTGTCCCAGAACTTCTTGCTGGCCAGCACCATCTGCGGATTGTAGATATGGCGCGTGCCGCTGAAGTACTTCTGCACCTCGTAGAACTTGTTGGCGTCGACCGAGGTTTCCGGATTCTCCTGGCCGTCGACGGTCTTCGTCTCCATGGCCGAGTAAAGTTCGGGGAAGGGCATCGGCACCGCGTTGGCGCCCAGGGTGTTGAGCATGTCGACGTACAAGGGGTTGAGAATGGTGCGCAGCTTCAGGCCCTTGATGTCCTCCAGCTTGTTGATCGCGCGCCGGCTGTTGCTGATGCTGCGATAGCCCTGCTCCATGAAGCCGAGGCCGACCCAGCCCTTGGCCGGCATGTAGTCCATCAGCCGCTTGCCGAACGGACCGTCGAGCACGGCGTCGGCCTGCGCCTCGTTGGTGAAGGCGAACGGAAAGTCGAGGACGACGAACTCCTTGACCGTGCCGACCAATTGCGCCGGCGCCATGATCGAGATTTCCACCGTGCCGCCCTGCATCGCCGCGGCGACCTGCTGCTCGCCGCCGAGCGTGCCGTTCGGGAAAACCTTGACCTTGATCTTGCCGCCGCTCTTCTGCTCGATGATGTCGGCCATCTTCTGCGCGCCCAAGGTCTGCGGGTGGTCGGCCGAATTGACGGTCGGAAACTTGATGTTGCGTTCCTTGATGTCGGCGGCCGCCGACGGGCCGGCCATGACGAGCATCGCGGCGGCAAGCGCCATCGGGGTCAAAATCTTTCTCATCCTTGTTCCTCCTCTTGATTGTCTTGACTGAGTACTTGGTTTCACCGTATTCGGTGCGCTTTTGAGCATGACACATCGCCCGGCGGCGGGCAAAGACGAAAGGGAGTAAAAATACTCATGGCAGGTGTCGGGTGGCAGGTGACAGGTGACAGGAATTACCGGCGCTTCGCGCCGCAAATTACTGACACCTGACACCTGATTCCTGGCCGCGCTTGCCGCGCGATTGACGGCCACAAAGAGACATGATTACCATCCGCCGATCCAAGACAAACCATCGAGTAACAATCCCCCGACAAAGCCGGGGGATTGATTTGTCGGCGCCTCAAAGGCGCCTTCAAAACCGTGAGCCGTTTCGCGGCACAAGCGTTGATATAAGCACAGAGCCGTCGTCCCGGCGCAAGCCGGGACCCAGTTCGTTGGTCAAACTTCCTGGATTCCGGCTTGCGCCGCAAACTCCTGGATTCCGGCTTGCACCGGAATGACGGGGTAGAAATAGCCGCTGGCGACAGGCTTTTCGCCCGTTTCAAGCTCGGCTTGCCGCGCTCCAGCGTTTTCAGCGCGCCCTTCCTGTCTATGACTTCGGCGGTCGTTACCGTTATCGCGTATGGCCGGCCTTGCGTGTCTATCGTGATTATCCTTTCTGGGTACTTATGTACCGTCGGCGCGTGAGGGAGTACCCTCCGGTTTCCGGCTTCGCCCATGCCGGGGGAAGGCGTTCATTTCATTCCTTGGCGCGTAAGCGCTGGGCGCTATAATGCTTCATCCACATTTGTCAAGAAGACGCGCCATGACCCGCAAAAAACTCCCCATCGGCATCCAGAACTTCCGCGAAATCCGTGAAGACAACTGCTACTACGTCGACAAGACCGCCTTTGCCCTGCGCATGGCCAGGGAGGGCAAAGCCTATTTTCTCTCCCGCCCGCGCCGCTTCGGCAAGAGCCTCTTTCTGGATACGCTGGCGGAACTGTTCGCGGGCAACGAGCCGCTCTTCCGGGGGCTGCACTGTCATGATAAATGGGATTGGAACACAAAATATCCGGTAATTCGCATCAGTTTCGGGGCAGGGATTTCCAGCGGACAGGGCGCGGCGCTGGCGGAACGTATCCGTGAGATTCTCAAGGAAAACGCGCAGCGTCTGGGATTGACGCTGGAAAACGCCAGTATCCCCGGCCAGTTCTCACAGTTGATTCTGCAAGCCGAAGCAAAATTCGGCCAGCGTGTCGTGGTGCTGGTGGATGAATACGATAAACCCATACTGGATAAGCTGACTTCCCCCGACCTGGCCCGCGAAATGCGCGACGGGCTGCGTGATCTCTATTCGGTCATCAAGGATCAGGACGCGCACATCAAGTTTGCCATGCTCACCGGCGTGTCCAAATTCAGCAAGGTCAATATTTTCTCCGGCCTCAACAATCTGGCAGATATCACGCTGTCGCCTGATTTTTCCAACATTTGCGGCTACACGGACGCGGACGTGGATACCGTGTTCGCGCCGGAACTCGAAGGGCTGGATCGGGACGAAATCCGCCATTGGTACAATGGCTACAACTGGCGCGGCGAAGCGGTCTATAACCCTTTTGACTTGTTGCTCATGTTTCGGGAGCGCGAATTCCGTCCTTTCTGGTTCGAGACCGGCACACCGACCTTTCTGGTGGATATGCTCACCGAACGGCAGGTCTATCTGCCCGCGCTCCTGAAGATGGAAGCCTCTTCCCGCCTGATTTCCGCCTTCGAGGTGGGCGACATTTCTACCGAAGCCCTGATGTTCCAGTCGGGTTATCTAACCCTGACCGGAGAGGAAAATATGGGCGGCGAGATTTTTTATACCCTGGGGTTTCCCAACCGTGAAGTCAGAAGCGCGTTGAATGCCGTCCTGTTGGGCGCCTGGGTGGGCAGTGAAAAGCTGGAAGTGCAGCACCGTATAGCGCTCTT
>JAISQQ010000310.1 GCA_031274075.1 Accumulibacter sp. | reverse complement strand
GCGTTTTCCACCCTTGCCAATGAACGCTCCGACCTTGATCGCCGCTATAGTGGTTTCCGCTTTGCTCTGGCTGCTGATCGGGCTGGCCGGCATTTTCCGCGCGCGCGATTTCGTGCTCGTCAGCCGCCGGCTGTTTCCGGGCAGCGCGCTCAACAGCGTCGCCCTGGCGCTGTTGGCGCTGGCGGCGATGAGTTCCGGGACGCAGGAACTGATCCTGCCGATCGGCTTGCCGGGCCTGCCTTTCCATCTGCGCCTCGACGCGCTGTCGGCCTTCTTCCTCTTCCTGCTCGGCGGCGCTTCGGCGGGCATTTCGCTCTACGCCGCGGGCTATTTCCGCAAGGCCGAGGGCAGCGCGCTCGGGCTGCAATGCCTGCTCTACCACATCTTCCTGGCGAGTATGGCCTTCGTCATGCTGGCCAACGACGGCTACGCCTTCATGGTGGCCTGGGAAACGATGGCGCTGTCCTCGTTCTTCCTGGTCACCGCGGAACACCGCTACGCCGAAATCCGGCGCGCGGGCTACCTCTACCTGCTGCTCGCGCACATCGGCGCGGTGGCTATCCTGCTTTCGTTCGGCGTCATGGCGGGCAGCGCCGGCGACTACACCTTCGACGCCATGCGCGCTTTCGAGGGCAGCGATTTCTGGGAGACCGCCGCCTTCCTGCTCGCGCTGTTCGGCTTCGGCGCCAAGGCCGGGCTGCTGCCCTTGCACGCCTGGCTGCCGGAGGCGCACCCGGCGGCGCCGTCGCCGGTTTCGGCGATCATGAGCGGGGTCATGCTGAAGACGGCCATCTACGGCCTGCTGCGCGTCGGCTTCGACCTGCTGGAGGCGCATACCTGGTGGTGGGGCCTGCTGCTGCTGCTGCTCGGGCTGGCTTCGGCGCTGTTCGGCGTCGTCTTCTCGGCGGTGCAGACGGACATGAAGCGCCTGCTCGCCTATTCGTCGATCGAAAACATCGGCCTGATCGTGCTGGCGATGGGGCTGGCGCTGATTTTCAGCGCCTTCGGCATGAACAGTTTCGCCGCCCTGGCGCTGGTCGCCCTGCTCTACCACTGCCTGAACCACGCCTTTTTCAAGAGCCTGCTGTTCCTGTCCACCGGCTCGGTGCTGCACGCCACCGGCGAACGCAACCTCGGCAAGCTCGGCGGCCTGATCCACCAGATGCCGTGGGTGGCGTGGCTGGCGCTGATCGGCGTGCTCGCCTCGGCCGGCCTGCCGCCGCTCAACGGCTTCGTTTCGGAATGGCTGCTGCTGCAGAGTTTCCTGTTCACGCCCGAGGTGCCGCACGGCTACCTGAACATGCTGCTGCCGGTCTTCGCCGGAGCCATCGCGCTGATCGCCGCGCTCGCCGGATTCACCATGGTCAAGTTCTTCGGCATCATTTTTCTCGGCCAGCCGCGCGAGGAAAAGCTCGCCCAGGCGCACGACGCCTCGCGCCTGTCGCGCCTGGGCCTGCTCTGGCTGGCTTCGGGCTGCGTCCTGCTCGGCCTCCTGCCCAACACGGTCATCGCCATGCTCGGGCCGGTGGCGCGCTCGCTGCTCGGCGCCACCGTCTGGCTGGACACGCGCGGCGGCAACTGGCTGTTCCTGGCGCCCTATTCCGCCGAACGCGCCAGCTACAGCCCGCTGATCTTCTTCGGCGGCATCGCCGTGCTGACCTTCGCCGCCTGGCACCTGGTGCGCCGCCGCTACCACGGCCGGGCGACGCGCGTGCCGCCGTGGGATTGCGGCTTCCCGCTGCAGACCGGGCGCATGCAGGACACCTCGGAAGGCTACAGCCAGCCGATCCGGCGCATCTTCTCGCCATTCTTCAGGCGCACGCGGGAGCATCCTTCGGCGTTCGACACCCGGCCGCGCTACCTCTCGATCGTCGAAGACCCGCTATGGTACTGGCTCTACCTGCCGGTCGCCCGGATCGTCGAGCGCTGCGTCCGCGTCGTCGATTTCCTGCAGCGCGGGCGCATCGCCGTCTATCTCACCTACAGCTTCGCCACGCTGATCATCCTTTTGGTGCTGACACGCGGATGAACTTCTACGCCTTTCTCGCGCAACTGATCGAGTTCGTCACCGCCCTGCTGCTGGCGCCGCTGTTCGTCGGCTGGGTGGGCCAGTGCCGCGCCTGGCTGCAGAACCGCTCGGCGCCGCCGCTGCTGCAAACCTACTACACGCTGCACAAGCTGTTCCACAAGGACGTGCTGCTGGCGCACAACGCCTCGCCGCTGTTTCGCGCCGCGCCCTACGCCATTTTCGCCTGCATGGCGCTCGCCTCGGCCATCGTGCCGACCCTGTCCACCACCCTGATCCTGGCGCCCGCCGCCGACGCCGTCGCCTTCGTCGGCCTGTTCGCCCTGGCCCGCGTGTTCATCGCGCTGGCCGCGATGGACGTCGGCACCGCCTTCGGCTCGCTCGGTTCGCGCCGCGAAATGCTGATCGGCTTCCTCGCCGAACCGGCGCTCCTGATGATCTTCTTCACCACCTCGCTGATCTCGCATTCGACCTCGCTGTCGTCGATCGTCGGCACGCTGGCGCGCACCGATTTCGTCATCTATCCGAGCCTGGCCTTCGCCGGCACGGCCTTCGTCATGGTCGCGCTGGCCGAGAACGCGCGCGTGCCGATCGACAACCCGACGACGCACCTGGAACTGACGATGATCCACGAAGCGATGATCCTCGAATATTCCGGGCGGCACCTCGCGCTCATCGAATGGGCCTCCGCCTTGAAGCTGTTCGCCTATTCCTGCCTCGGCATCGCCCTCTTCGTTCCTCTCGGCATCTCCGCCACGGCCAGCCCGCTGGCGCTGCTGACGGCGGCCGGTTTCATGCTCGCCAAGCTGGCGGCCTGCGGTTTCGGCCTGGCGCTGATCGAGACGCTGAGCGCCAAGATGCGCATCTTCCGCGCCCCGGAATTCCTCGGCACGGCCTTCCTGCTGGCGGTCCTGGCGATGCTCGTGCACCTGCTGCTGGGGGCGGGGCCATGACGCTTCCGGCCGGCCTCTCCCTGTCGCTGGGCAGCCAGCTCATCAACCTCTGCGCCGCGGTCATGCTGCTGCTCGGCTTCGCCATGCTGGCGCAGCGGCGCATCCTGTCGCTGATCAACCTGTTCATGATGCAGGGGATGACGCTCTTCGCCTCGACGCTCATCGTCGCCTCCACCACCGGCCAAAGCGACCTTTACGTGTCGGCCGGGATGACCCTGGCGTTCAAGGTCGTCGCCCTGCCGTGGATCCTGCACCGGCTGATCCGCAAGCTGTCGGTCAAGTGGGACATCGAGACCATCCTCAACATCCCGACCACCATGCTCTTCGGCATCGCGCTGGTGGTCATCGCCTTCAACGTGGCGCAGCCGATTTCCCAGCTCTCGGGCACGATCATGCGCGCCACCATCGGCATCGCGCTGGCCTGCATCCTCCTGTCCTTCCTGATGATGATCACGCGCAGCAAGGCCGTGCCCCAAGCCATCGCCTTCCTGTCCATGGAAAACAGCCTGTTCTTCGCCGCCACCAGCGCCACCTACGGCATGCCGATGGTCGTCGAGATCGGCGTCCTGTTCGACCTGATGGTCGGCATGGTGGTCTTCGGCGTGTCCTTCTTCCAGATCCGGCAGCAGTTCGACAGCCTGGACATCCGCAAGATGGAAAGGATCAAGGAGGAATGAACGAACTCATTCTCGTCCTGGCGATTCCGCTCGCCACGGCGATACTCCTTGTCTTTGTCGGGCATCGGCCGCAGGCGGCCAACATCAACATCGGCGGTAGTCTGTTCACCCTGCTCGCCGCCGCCTCGCTGACCGCGCGCGTGGTGCGCGACGGCCCGATGAACGTGCTCGGCGAGCACTTCTTCGTCGACCCGCTCAATGTCTTCCTGATCGCCCTGACCGCGCTGGTCGGCTTCACCACCTCGGTCTTCTCGCGCCCGTACATGCGCGTCGAGCACGACCACGGCCGGCTCTCGGCTGGCCGCCTGCGGCTCTATCACAGCATGTTCCAGATGTTCATGTGCACCATGCTGGTGGCCTTGTCGACCAACAACATCGGCATCCTGTGGGTGGCCATGGAAGCGGCCACGCTGACCACGGTGCTGCTGGTCGCCCTCTACCGCACCCCCGAGAGCCTGGAAGCCGCCTGGAAATACTTCATCCTGTGCGGCGTCGGCATCGCCCAGGCGCTGTTCGGCACCATCCTGATCTATTTCGCCGCGGAACAGGTCTTCGGCCACGCGCCGGGCGCGATGCTGTGGACGCAGCTCTACGCCTACCGCGCCGAGCTGGAGCCGACCGTGCTGTCGCTGGCCTTCGTCTTCATGATCGTCGGCTACGGCACCAAGACCGGCCTGGTGCCCCTGCACAACTGGTTGCCGGACGCGCACGCCGAAGGCCCGACGCCGGTCTCCGCGGTGCTCTCCGGGCTGCTGCTCAACGTCGCGCTGTACGCCATCATCCGCTGCAAGGCGCTGGTCGACGGCGCGCTGGAAACCCAGTTCGCCGGCCACCTGATGATGGGCTTCGGCCTGCTCACCGTAGTCGTTCCCGCCTTCTACCTGTCGCGCCAGAAAGACATCAAGCGGCTGTTCGGCTTCTCCTCGATCGAGCACATGGGCATCATCACCTTCGCCTTCGGCATGGGCGGCGGCGTCGCCGCCTACGCCGGCCTGCTGCACATGACCGTGCACTCGCTGACCAAGTCGGCGATCTTCTTCGCCGTCGGCCACGCCGCGCAGATGGCCGGCACCCAGGTCATCGACGACATCAAGGGGCTGATCCGGCGTTCGCCGACCATCGGCTGGGGCCTGATGCTCGGCACGCTGGCCATCCTCGGCATGCCGCCGTTCGGCGTGTTCACCAGCGAATTCATGATCCTCACCACGGCCATCAAATACCACCCGTGGGCGACGCCGATCCTGCTCGCCGCGCTCGGCGTCGCCTTCGCCGCGATGTTCGCCAAGGTCCAGGGCATGGCCTTCGGCGAGCCGACGGTCAAGCCGCTGGCGCACAATCCGGCGCTGCTGCCGGTCTTCCTGCATCTCGGCCTGGTGCTGACGCTCGGCCTGTGGATTCCGCCCTACCTGGACGGCTGGTTCCGGCAGGCGGCGCGGATGGTGGGGTGAAGGGATGAATCACGCAGGGGAAAGCGGAGCGCGCATGCGATTCCTCAATCAAGCCATCGATTTCGAGCCGCTCGACGGCCACGCCGCGCCCACCTTCGCGGCCCGCGCCGGCGTCGGCGAATGGCTGGCTTTCTGTGCCGCGATCCGGGAGGCGAAGCGGCGTCTCGTGGCGCTGTGGGGCAGCGACGAGCGCGACCGGGGCGAGGGTGGCGAGGGTGGCGAGGGTGGCGACCGTGAGAATCCTCCGGGATTCGCCCTGCACGCGGCCTTCGACCTGACCGAGGGACTCGCCTGCCTGACCCTGCCGCTGGCGGCCGAAAACCCGGCGTTCCCCGACATCGCGCCGATCTTTCCCGCCGCCAACCGCATGCAGCGCGCGGTGATGGACACAATCGGCGCGATGCCGGAAGGCGACGGCGACCGGCGTCCCTGGCTGCGCCACGCCAACTGGCCGGCCAGCTACCGGCCGCTGCGCGGCGACGCCGGGGACGCGCGCTTCGAAACGCGGAACGAGGACTACCCCTTCGTGCGCGTCGAAGGCGACGGTGTGCACGAGATCGCCGTCGGCCCGATCCACGCCGGGATCATCGAACCGGGCCATTTCCGCTTTTCGGTGACCGGCGAGAGCGTGCTGCGCCTCGAACAGCGGCTCGGCTGGAAACACAAGGGCATCGAGCGCCGCTTTTCCGGCATGGGCCTGTCCGACGGCGCGCGGCTGGCGGGGCGGGTCTCCGGCGATTCGACGGTGGCCTACGCCTGGGCCTACTGCCAGGCCGCGGAAGCCGTCGCCGCCGCCGCGCCGCCGCCGCGCGCGCTGTGGCTGCGCGCGCTGCTGCTCGAACGCGAGCGCGTCATCAACCACCTCGGCGACTTGGGCTATCTCGGCAACGACGTCGCCCTGCCTTTTGGGCTGACGCAGTTCATGCGCCTCAAGGAGGACTGGGTGCGGCTCAACGCCCGCCTGTTCGGCCACCGCCTGCTGATGGATTGCGTCGTTCCCGGCGGCGTCGCCGTCGATCTCGACGACGACGGCCGCCGGGCCGTCGCCGCGCAGTGCGACGCGCTGGAAGGCGAACTGCGCGTGCTCAAGGGCATCTACGACGAGCACGCCGGCTTGCAGGACCGCTTCCTGAGCACCGGCCGGATCACGCCGCAACTGGCCGAGACCCTGGGCGTCATCGGCCTGGCCGGACGCGCCAGCGGCCAGCGCTGGGATCTGCGCTGCAACCATCCCTGCGCGCCGTACGACCACCTGCGGGCGCGCATGTGCGTGGAACGCAACGGCGACGTCGCCGCCCGGGCGCTGGTGCGCTTCGCCGAAATCAAGGAATCGCTCAACCTGGTGCGCGGCATCCTGCGCGAGACGCCGGCGGGCGAAATCCGCCGCGAAGTCCGCAGCGAAGCGGACCGGCGCGGTTTCGGCTGGATCGAGGGCTGGCGCGGCGACATCCTCGTCGCGCTCGAAACCGGCGGCAACGGCAGGATTCGCCGCTGCCACTGCCACGACCCGTCCTGGCAGAACTGGCCGGCGCTCGAACACGCGATCATCGACAACATCGTCCCCGATTTCCCGCTGATCAACAAATCGTTCAACCTGTCCTACGCCGGACCCGACCTCTAGGTAGCCGACCATGTTCCCGATGCTTCGCCAGATCCTCCGCGCCGGCATCGTCAGCGAACCCGCCCCGGACGCCGACGAAACGCTGCGCCACACCGCGCAACGCCTGTCCGCGGCCATGCTCCGGCAGCTCGGGCGCGCGCTGGTCATCCGCCACGTCGACGCCGGCTCGTGCAACGCCTGCGAGCTGGAAATCCACGCGCTCTCCAACCCGTACTACAACCTCGAAGCGCTCGGCATCAAGTTCGCCGCCAGCCCGCGCCACGCCGACCTGCTGCTGGTCACCGGACCAGTAGCCAAAAACATGGAAACCGCCCTGCGGCGCGCCTACGACGCCACGCCGGAACCCAAGCTGGTCGTCGCCGTCGGCGACTGCGGCTGCA
>JAISQQ010000291.1 GCA_031274075.1 Accumulibacter sp. | reverse complement strand
CAAGTGAGATACACGTTGAATAGGCACGGGCCTTTTGCCGCGAAGCGGCTCACGGTTTTGAAGGCGCCTTTGAGGCGCTAACAAGTGAAAGCCCCCGGCTTTGCCGGGGGATTGTTACTGAATTCGACGGCAAGGCCGCGCTCTCGTCACTGTCTTCTGACAGCCAGCAGACCGCCCAGCGCCATCAGCGCGCAGCCGCCCCATATCCAGCCGATGAAGGGCTTGAAATGGAGGCGCAGAATCCAGGCGCCCTCGGGCTTGGCCTTGTCGACCGGTTCGCCGAGCGAGACGTAGATGTCGCGCAGGAAACCGGCATCGATCGCCGCTTCGGTCATCGGCATTTCCGAGTGAGGATAGAAACGCTTTTCCGGCAGCAGTTTGCCCGCGCCGCGTCCGTCGCGGAGCAGCTCGATCTCGCCGGCCAGCGCCGTGTAGTTCGGCCCCTTTTTCCAGCGGATGCCGTTGAAGCGGAGGGTGTAGGCGGCCAGACTCGCCGTGTCGTCAACTTCCATCTTGACGTCTTTCTCTTGCTGATAGCCGTTGACGATGGCGACCCCCACGAGGAAGACCGCGACGCCGAAATGGGCGAGATGCATGCCGAGGAAAGCGGCCGGCAGCGCGCCGGCGGCGGCCGGGATCGAGCGGCCGCCGCGCGTCGCCCGGACGCGCTGGACGATATCGAGCAGGCCGGCGAGGACGATCCACGCGGCGAGCGACAGGCTCAGGGCGACCCACGGCTTCCACTCGCCGAGCGCGAACGGCGCGGCGACGCCCAGCGCGGCGGCGCACGGCAGGACGCCGCGCAGCGCCCGCGCGAGCCTGGACAGGCTGTCCCGCCGCCAGCGGGCGAAGGGTCCGACGCCGGTCAGGAACAGAACCGGGAACATCAGCGGCGCGAACACCGCCTCGAAATACGGCGCTCCGACCGACAGCTTGCCGAGGCCGAGCGCGTCGATCAGCAGGGGATAAAGGGTGCCGAGCAGCACCGTGCCGCAGGCCACGGCGAACAGCGCATTGTTGACGAGCAGCATGGATTCGCGCGAGACGAGGCCAAAGCGCCCGCCCGGGCCGACCCTGGGCGCGCGCCAGGCGAGGAGCGCGAGCGCGCCGCCGGCGACGGCCACGAGAAAGGCCAGGATGAAGAGGCCGCGTCCCGGATCGGCGGCGAAGGCGTGCACCGAGCTCAACACGCCGGAGCGCACCAGGAAGGTGCCGAGCAAGGACAGCGAAAAGGCCGAGATGGCCAGCAGCGCCGTCCAGTTCTTGAAGCTGCCGCGCTTTTCGGCGACGGCCAGCGAGTGTATCAGCGCGGTGCCGGCCAGCCAGGGCATGAACGAGGCGTTTTCCACCGGATCCCAGAACCACCAGCCGCCCCAGCCCAGTTCGTAATAGGCCCAGCCGGAACCGAGCGCGATGCCGAGCGTGAGGAAAACCCACGCGGCGGTGGTCCAAGGCCGAGACCAGCGCGCCCAGGCGGCGTCGAGCCGGCCGGAGATCAGCGCGGCGATGGCGAAGGCGAAGGCCACCGAGAAGCCGACGTAGCCCATGTACAGCAGCGGTGGATGGATGGCGAGGCCCGGATCCTGCAACAGCGGGTTGAGGCCGCGCCCCTCTTCCGCGCCGGGCAGCAGGCGTTCGAACGGGTTCGAGGCGAGCAGGATGAACAGCAGGATACCCGCGCTGAGCAGCCCGAGCACGGCGATCACGCGGGCCGCCAGGGTCTCCGGCAGCGCCTTCGAGAACGCGGCGACGGCCAGCGTCCACAGCCCGAGCATGAGTGCCCAGAGCAGCAGCGAACCTTCATGGCCGCCCCAGACGGCGGCGACGCGGTAAGGCAACGGCAATTGCGTGTGCGAGTGCTGGGTGACGTAGAGCACCGAGAAGTCGTTCTGCACGAAGGCTGCCGTCAGGCAGGCGAAGGCGGCCAGCAGCAGGAAGTTCAGCGCCCCGGCCGCCGGCCGCGCCAGCGCGGTCCAGCCGGCATGGCCGCGCTGCGCGCCGAGCAGCGGCAGGATGCCCTGCGCGAGCGCCACGCACAGCGCGGCGATGAGGGCGAAATGGCCGAGTTCGGGGAGCATGGACATTTTCGGGTCAAATAGGGCTACATTTCATTGCTTGGACCTCGGCATAAGCACAGAGGCGTCGTCCCGGCGAAAGCCGGAGCCCAGTTCGCAGCTCAAAGTTCGCAGCTCAAATTTCCGGGATTCCGGTTTTCGCCGGAATGACGGGGTAGGGATAGAGGCTGTCCGCACCAAAAAGCAAAGCGCTCTAAAACGTAAAACGCTCATGGATTCAGAGAATCACTCGGCAATCACGGTCTTCGCCGTGGCCTTGATCGCCGTTTTCCGGGCCTGCGTCCGCTCATGCGCGTCGCCGATCGCCTGCGCGACTTCCGGCGGCGTGTAGTTCTCGTCGTGCCTGGCCAGCACCTCCGTGGCGGCGAAAACGCCGTCTTCGCCGAGCCTGCCTTGCGCCACGGCGCCGATTCCCTCGCCGAACAGGTCGGGCAGGATGCCCTTGTAGCGCACGGCCAGTTCCTTTTCAGTGTCGGTCAGCACGAAGTTCAGCGTCACGCCGTCGGCTTCGCGCCGCACGGAAGCTTCCTTGACCAGACCGCCGACGCGGAAGATCCTGTCTTTCGGCGCTTCTCCAGCCGCCACCTCGGCCGGGGAGAAGAAAAAGACGAGATTGCTTCGGAAAGCATGGAGCACCAGCGCCGCGACAACGCCAAACACGGCCAGACCGGCCAGGATCAACAGCAGGCGCTGATGCCGGGTCTTCACCGGCCTTCCCCGGACGACGCGGCACGGCCGCCGGATTCTTCGTCGAGCGCTTCGGCACGGTATTGCCGCCGCAAACGTTCCAGCAGGCGTTTGCGCTCACGCGCCAGCAGCACCGGTTCCAGGATCATCGCCGCCGCCATGACGGCGAACGATCCCCAGACATAGAGGCCGTGATTACCCATGGCCAGAAAATCGAATAGACGATCCCATTGCATTTTTCATTTTATCCAATGCATTTCCACCCGCTATTTTAACACCTTGAAACCCAATCAAACTGGCTTGTCGCAACAACAGGGCTATCGCATTTGACATCGAGGAACGAGTCCAGGCAAAGAAACAAAAAATTTATTGTCAACGATTTCTTTTGACTGCTTACGACATTTGCGTATGCGATAGCCTTGGGCGTTGCTCCCACGCCATTCCGAGAGCAAGGGAAATGTGGCCGCAAATGGAAGTGTCTCATTCTGTCTGGAACTTGAACGCTTGTGTCAGAAGATCTTTCTACGCTTTCACTCATCGTGACTGGATGCCTTTCCCGGAATCAGCGCAGACCGCGCAACGCGGATCCTTGCCAAAGCGCACGCTGCGCCATTCCATCGTCAGTCCGTTGAGCAGCAGCAAGCGTCCAGTCAGGGATTCGCCGGCGCCGCTGATCAGCTTCAATGCCTCGGCGGCCTGTAGGGCGCCGATGATGCCCGTCAGCGGCGCGAAGATGCCGGTCACCGCGCAGCGCATTTCCTCGACGTCTTTGCCTTCGGGGAACAGGCAGTGGTAACAGGGAGAATCCGTCCGCCGGAAATCGAAGACCGAGACCTGTCCACTGAAGCGGACCGCCGCGCCCGAGACCAGGGGCACGCGATGTTTGACGCAGGCACGGTTGACGGCGTGGCGCGTGTCGAAATTGTCACAGCAATCGAGTACCGTGTCGGCCTCGGCGATCAGGGCGGCAAGCCGCTCTCCGGCTAGGCGTTCGGTGACGGGAACGACGACGACTTCCGGATTGAGGCACGCCAGGGCCGCCTGCCCCGACAAAGCCTTTGCCTGTCCGACGCGGTCTTGCGTGTGCAAAATCTGCCGTTGCAGATTCGTGAGGTCTACCGTGTCGCCATCGGCCAGGGTAATCCTGCCGACACCCGCGGAAGCGAGGTACAGGGCGGCGGGCGATCCGAGACCGCCGGCGCCGACGATCAGCACGCGCGCGCCCATGATACGCTCCTGACCCTCGACGCCGATCGGGTCGAGCAGGATATGACGGCTATAACGGAGAAGTTGCTCGTCGTTCATGATGATATGGAGACGCGAAGACAGGCCACGGGCAGTATCCGGAACACGGGAAATGACGCCGGCAATGTCTCCGGTCCGATGAGGCATAGGCCACAAAATGAAAACGCCATGGAAACGGAACAGGGAAAACGCGGCAAAGAAAAACAACCCGGAAAGACAGTCCGGAAAGTTCGCGCCTTCCGGATAGTATCTCCCCTGTGTCATTAGGTCAGGATACGTCAATCTGCCGCGTGCCGACGCGCTCGGCCTGATAATAAAAGCGGATTTATTTGCGGTAGCCGTAGGACTCGATGACTTTTCCGGCCTTCGGCCCCTTGAGATAGTCGACAAAGGCGCTGGCGGCAGCGTTGTCCTTGCCTTTGGCGAGAATCACCGCATCCTGGCGGATGGGTTCATGCAGCTTGGCCGGAACGATCCAGGCCGAACCGCCGGTGATCTTGCCGTCCTTGTACACCTGCGACAGCGCGACGAAACCCAGTTCGGCATTGCCGGTAGAAATGAATTGATGCGCCTGCGAGATGTTGTTGCCCTTTACGATCTTGGCCTGGAACGCATCCTTCAGCCCCAGGCGGGTGAGCGTTTCGACCGCCGCCACGCCATAGGGCGCTTTTTCCGGATCGGCGATGGAGAGGTGGGCGAACGTACCGGTCTTCAGGACTTCGCCCTTGTCGTCGACGAAACCTTCCTTGGCGCTCCACAGTACCAGCGCACCGATGGCGTAGGTGAAGCGGCTGCCGGCGACGGTTTGATTTTCCTGTTCCAGCTTGGCCGGCGTGCTGTCGTCGGCGGCGAGGAAGACCTCGAACGGCGCGCCCTGTCCGATCTGGGCATAGAACTGGCCCGTGGAGCCGAAGGAAAGCGTGGCCTTGTGGCCGGTATCCTTTTCAAATTCCGCCGCGATATCTTTTGCCGGCGCGGTGAAGTTGGCCGCGACCGCGACCTGGACTTCGGCGGCGTAAACGGTCTGGGCGCAAACGGCCACGGCAAGCGCG
>JAISQQ010000233.1 GCA_031274075.1 Accumulibacter sp. | reverse complement strand
GACAGTAATATTTGCGGGCGCGAAGCGCCCGGTGATTGAACTGATCCCTGTCACCTGATCCCTGATACACGAGACTTTGATCATGAATCCAGGATATGAACACGCGAATCAAAACTGAAGTCGCCGCGGCCTTGCCTGCGGTTCCGCCCGATCACGAAAAACGGTTTTTCGCGGATATTTCCGGGATTTTGCGGGAAGGCCGCCGCAAGGCTTATGCTGCCGTCAATTTTGCGATGGTGGAAAGCTATTGGAAAATCGGCAGGCGGATTGTCGAACAGGAACAGGGCGGCAAGGATCGGGCGAATTATGGCGAATATCTGCTGACCAGTTTGTCACGGCATTTGAGCGATATTTTCGGGAAAGGATTTTCTTATTCCAATTTGAAATATTTTCGCCAGTTTTATCTGGCTTTCCCCGATGAAAAGATTCGCCACACACTGTGTGGCCTTTTGAGTTGGTCGCATATCCGCCTGATCATGCGGATAGACAACGAAAAGGCCAGACATTATTACCTGGACGAATCCAGGGAACAGGACTGGAGCGTGCGCGTACTGGAGCGCAATATCAAAACGCGATATTTCGAGCGGCTTTTGTCTACGCAGAAACCACGGGCAGAGCGAGCAAAGCCGGAAGAATCATCAGGCCGTCCTGGCCTCGACGATCTCATCAAAGACCCTTATGTCCTGGAATTTCTCAAGCTGCCGGAAAACATGGAGGGCAAGGAATCGCGGCTTGAATCGGTCGTCATCGGGCATTTGCGGGACTTTTTGCTGGAATTGGGCAAAGGCTTTTCCTTTGTCGGGCGGCAGTTTCGCATCAGCACGGAAACGGCGCATTTCTATATCGACCTGGTATTCTACAATTATCTGCTCAAATGTTTTGTCATCATCGATCTGAAAACGCAAAAACTGAGCCATCAGGACATCGGGCAAATGGATATGTATGTCCGCATGTTCGACGATTTGAAGCGCGGTGAGGACGATAATCCGAGCATTGGCATCATCCTCTGTGCCGAAAAGGACGAGACCATCGCAAAATATTCTGTCTTGAGCGAAAGCCAGCAAATCTTCGCCTCGAAATACAAGACGATTTTGCCGACCGAGGAAGAACTGGCCGCGGAACTGGCGCGAAATACCCGCTACCTGCGCGAAATGCGGGAGGAGCGCGACGCTTGAATTCTATGTGACCTTCCCGATTCCGCACCTACCGCGCGCGGGATTATATTTGCCGCGCTTCTGCCGGAGGCGACAGAACCGGCCCGAGACATCTCGCCGCTTTCCAAAACGAAACCCGCACCCCGCGCGGGAATGCGGGGATGCGGGTTTGGGCTTTCCTAGCCAAGCCATCGGCGCGCGTTGCGGAACATGCGCATCCACGGCGAATCCTCGCCGAGGCTTTCCGGGCGCCAGGACATCTGCACCGTGCGGAAGACGCGCTCGGGGTGCGGCATCATGATCGTGAAGCGGCCGTCCGCCGTGGTAACGCCGGTGACGCCGCCGGGCGAGCCGTTCGGGTTGTAGGGATAGATTTCCGTCGGCTGGCCGGCGTTGTCTACATAGCGCATGGCGACGAGCGCCTGCGCCTGCTGCCCGGGCGAATCGAATTCGGCGCGGCCCTCGCCGTGCGAAACGACGATCGGGATGCGGCTGCCGGCCATGCCGGCGAAGAACAGCGACGGCGACGCGGGAATCTCGACCATGGTAAACCGCGCCTCGAACTGTTCGACCTTGTTGCGTTCGAAACGCGGCCAGGCGTCGGCGCCGGGAATCAGCTCCTTCAACGCGCTCATCATCTGGCAGCCGTTGCATACGCCCAGGGCGAAGCTGTCGCCGCGCCCGAAGAAGGCCGAGAATTCGTCGCGCGCGCGGGGATTGAACAGGATCGTGCGCGCCCAGCCCTTGCCGGCGCCGAGCACGTCGCCGTAGGAGAAGCCGCCGCAGGCGACGGCGCCGGCAAAGCCCGACAATGACGCGCGGCCGGCCAGGATGTCGCTCATGTGCACGTCGACCGAGGTGAAGCCGGCGCGGTCGAACGCCGCCGCCATCTCGATCTGGCTGTTGACGCCCTGCTCGCGCAGGATGGCGATCCTCGGCCGCGCGCCGCGGGCGATGAACGGCGCGGCGATGTCTTCCGCCGGATCGTAGGGCACGGCCACCGTGAGTCCGCCGTCGGCGGCGTCGAGGATGCGTTCGTATTCCTGCCGCGCGCATTCCGGGTCGTCGCGCAGCGACTGCATGCGGTAGCTCGTCTCCGACCAGGCGCGCTGCAGGTCGACGCGCTTCTCGCGCAAGATCGCCTCGCCGCGGCAATCGATCTTCAGGTACTCGCCACGCTCGGGCGCGCCGATGTGCACCGCCGCGATGCCCGCCGTCTGGAACGCCGCCTGCACGGTATTGCGCACCGTGCGGCGGATTTGCACGACCGCGCCGAGCTCCTCGGCGAACAGCGCGCGCGCGCGGCTGGCCCGCGAACCGTCGCACAGGTCGCCGATGTCGATGACCAGGCCGCAGCGCGAGGCGAAGGCCATTTCGGCGAGACAGGCGAACAGGCCGCCGTCGGAACGGTCGTGGTAGGCGAGCAGTTGGCCGTCGGCGGCGAGCCGCTGCACGATGGCGAAGAAGCCGGTCAATTGCTCCGGCGCGTCCACGTCGGGAGCTTCCGTGCCCGTCGCGTTGAACACCTGCGCCAGCGCCGAACCGCCGAGCCGGTTGCGGCCCGCGCCGAGGTCGATCAGCAAGAGGTCGGTCGCCCCGCTGTCGATCGCCAGTTGCGGCGTCAGCGTGCGCCGCGCGTCCTGGACCGGCGCGAAGGCGCTGACGATCAGCGACAGCGGCGCGAGCACCTCTTTCGCTTCGCCACCGTCTTCCCAGGCGGTGCGCATCGACAGCGAATCCTTGCCGACCGGGATCGATACGCCGATCCGCTGGCACAGGTCGGAGACCGCGCGCACGGTGTCGAACAGGCGCGCGTCCTCGCCGGGAACGCCGGCCGGCGCCATCCAGTTGGCCGAGAGCCGGACCTCGCCGATCTTGGCGATACGCGCCGCCGCGATATTGGTCAGCGCCTCGCCGACGGCCAGGCGTCCCGAGGCCGGCGCGTCGACGATCGCCACCGGCGCGCGCTCGCCGATGGCGAAGGCTTCGCCGCGCAGCGTATGGAAGCCCATCGCCGTCACCGCCACGTCGGCCACCGGCACCTGCCACGGCCCGACCATCGGGTCGCGCGCGCTCAGGCCGCCGACCGAGCGGTCGCCGATGGTGACCAGGAAGGTCTTGTCGGCCACCGCCGGCAGGCGCAGCACGCGGTAGGCGGCCTCGACGAGATCGATCGCCGCCGGGTCGAAGGGCAGGGCCGCGCCCGGCAGGCGCGTTGCCTCGCGCGTCATGCGCGGCGGTAGCCCCAGCAGCGCGTCGATGTCCATGTCTACCGACGCGTTGCCGAAATGACGGTCGGCGACGAACAGCCGCCTGTCGTCCGTGGCCACGCCGACCACGGCGAACGGGCAGCGCTCGCGCGCGCACATCGCCTCGAATTCGGGCAGGCGCCGCGGCGGAATGGCCAGCACGTAGCGCTCCTGCGATTCGTTGCTCCAGATTTCGGCCGGCGACATGCCCGGCTCCTCGACCGGCACGTCGCGCAGTTCGAAGCGCGCGCCGCCGCCGCCGCTGTGCGCGAGTTCCGGGAAGGCATTGGACAGGCCGCCCGCGCCGACGTCGTGGATCGACAGGATCGGATTGCCGTCGCCGGGCCGCGTCGCGTCGCCCGCCGGCGCGCCCAACTGCCAGCAGCGGTCGATGACTTCCTGCGCGCGGCGCTGCATTTCCGGATTGCCGCGCTGCACCGAGGCGAAGTCGAGATCCTCGGCGTTGGCGCCGGTGCTCATCGAACTCGCCGCGCCGCCGCCGAGGCCGATCGACATGCCGGGGCCGCCCAACTGGATCAGCAAGGCGCCGGGCATGAATTTCGTCTCCTTGCGCGCCTGGCTGGCGGCGATGTTGCCGACGCCGCCGGCGACCATGATCGGCTTGTGATAGCCGCGCACGACGGCGTTGTCACCCTTGCCGCCCGTGCCGACGCGCTGTTCGTAAGTGCGGAAATAACCGGCCAGGTTCGGGCGGCCGAACTCGTTGTTGAACGCCGCCGCGCCGACCGGCCCTTCGAGCATGATCGACAAGGCCGAGGCGACGCGCGGCGGACGCCCGTAGGACGCCATTTCCGTCTCCCACGGCAACAGGGCGCCGGGCAGGTAGAGGTTGGACACCGAAAAGCCGCACAGCCCGGCCTTGGGCCTGGACCCGCGCCCGGTCGCGCCCTCGTCGCGGATTTCGCCGCCGGAGCCGGTGGCCGCGCCGGGGAAGGGCGAGATCGCCGTCGGATGATTGTGCGTCTCCACCTTGGCCAGGATGTGCGTGAGTTCCTTGCGGTAGCCGTAAACGCCTTCCGCGTCCGGATGGAAGCGCTCGATCTCGGCGCCCTCGAACACCGAGGAGTTGTCCGAATAGACCACGATGTTGCCTTGCGGACGCGCGGCGTGCGTCTCGCGGATCATGCCGAACAGCGTCTCCTTTTTTGCCTCGCCGTCGATGATCCACGAAGCGTTGAAGATCTTGTGCCGGCAATGCTCGGAATTGGCCTGCGCGAACATCATCAGCTCGACGTCGCTCGGATTGCGCCCCGTCCGCGTC
>JAISQQ010000195.1 GCA_031274075.1 Accumulibacter sp. | reverse complement strand
CAGGGCGGCGAAGGCCGCGTCGCCCGCCCGCAGCCACGCTTCGAGCGCGGGACGCAGATCCGGCTCATTGTTCATCGGCCAGTAGAAACCGACGCGCAGGGCGGAAAGCCGCGGAAAATTCGCCAGTAGATGCTCGCGGACCAATCGTGAACGCTGCGCGTAGTCGTCCTCGCTCAGGGCCATGCGGCGCGCGATGGCCTCCCGCCGCAACGCGCGCCGCCGCGCCGCCCGGCAGGCGGGATCGTTGGCAGATTCGTTGGCAGGATCGCCGCCGGCTCCAGTGACTGCGGCGGCTCCGGCGGCTGGGGTACTTGGCATGTGATATGCTGGAACGCTGTGTCTACGGATTTTCCAGCTTACCATGTTTCGATCCACGTCCGGCAGGCCGGACCAAGGCGCGGAAGGGCTTACGCCCCTCCCGCGCAGGATTATCCCTGAAGAGGGATCTTTCCAACCGGAGTCAGTTTTTGATGAAGTTCCGTTTCGCCGCCTTCCCGCTCTTCCTTTTCTTCCTGTTCTCCGGGTGTCTCGCCGCGTCCACATCCACGTCCCTCGACGAGCTGTTCCTCGCCGCCCGGGACGCCACGCACGCTGGCGACCGCGCGCGCCTCGAACGCCTCGCCGTCGCGCTGCAAGGACATGAGCTGGCGGCCTATGTCGACTACTGGCGGCTGCAACTGGATCTGGAGAAGAAGATCGACGCGGCGGCGGTCCTCGCCTTCCTGGCCGCCAACGAAGGCAATTATCTGGCCGAGAAGATACGCGGCGCCTGGCTCAAAAAGCTGGGCCAGCGGCAGCAATGGCCGGTTTTCGACGCCGAATACACGAGCTTGGCGCAGCCGGACCAGGAACTGGCCTGCTATGCGCTGCAAAGCCGGCTGGCGCGCGGCGACGCGAGCGCGCTCGACGAGGCCATGCCGCTCTGGCTGAAGCTGATCGACCCTCCGGAATCCTGTCATCCGGTGCTCGAAGCGCTGATCGTCGGCAAGCGCGTCCAGGCCGACGACGTGTGGGCGCGCATTCGCCGGCAGGTGGAGAGCGATCGCCTGACCGGCGCGCGCCACAGCATGAATTACCTGCCTCGGAGCCAGACGCCGGACGCCAGGACGGCGCTGGCGGTGACCAACTCGCCGATGCCCTGGCTGGCCAAGACGCCGCTGTCGGACAGCCGCATGCATCGCGAACTCATCGCGCTGGCGATCGCGCGCGTCGCCCGCGGCGACCCGCGCGTGGCCGCCGGACAACTGGAGCGGCTGGAGGCGCGGCTGCACGCCGGCGAGAAGGGCTGGGCCTGGGGCGTGATCGGCTGGCAGGCCGCGCTGCGCCACCTGCCCGAAGCGTCCGGCTGGTACGCCAAGGCCGGCGACGCGCCGATGTCCGACGAGGTGGCGCAATGGCGCATCCGCGCCGCGCTGCGTGCGCGGGACTGGGAGCGGGTGCGCGCGGCGATCGAAAAGACGCCGCCGGCGCTGGCCGGGCAGCCGGCCTGGATTTACTGGCTGGCGCGCGCCCATCGGGCGGGCGGGCGCGCCGGCAAGGCCGAGGCCTTGTTCGCCGGCATCGCCGGGCAGCCGAATTTCTACGGCAATCTCGCCGACGAAGAATTGGGGCGGAGCGTCGTGCCGCCGCCCCGGGCGGTACCGCCGACGGCGGCCGAAACGGCGCAAGCGGCGGCCAACGGGTCGATCCGGCGCGCGCTGGCGCTGTTCCGCCTGAAGCTGCGCACCGAAGCCGTGCGCGAGTGGAACTGGGGCCTGCGCGGCATGAGCGACCGCGAACTGCTGGCCGCGTCGACGGTGGCCGAGCGGGCCGGAGTCTATGACCGCGCGATCGCCACCGCCGACCGCACGCGCGCGGAGCACGACTACGCGCTGCGCTACCTGTCGCCCTTCGGCGAACAGATTCGCCCCGCCGCCCGCGAGCAGTCGCTGGACGACGCCTGGGTTTACGGCCTGATGCGCCAGGAGAGCCGCTTCATCACCGACGCCCGCTCGTCGGCGGGCGCGTCGGGACTGATGCAGTTGATGCCGGCGACCGCGCGCTGGGTGGCGTCCAAGATCGGGCTGAAGAATTTCCACAAAAGCCGGGTCAACGACACCGAGACCAACGTGCTGCTGGGCACCAGCTACCTGCGCCTGGTCATGGAGCGCCTCGACCAGCATCCCTTGCTCGCTTCGGCCGGCTACAACGCCGGACCGGGACGGGCGCGCAAGTGGCAGGCCGATCATCCGCTGGAAGGCGCGATCTACGCCGAGACGATCCCGTTCAACGAGACGCGCGACTACGTCAAGAAGGTCATGAGCAACACCCTCTATTACTCCGCGCTGTTTACCGGCCAGCCGTCGTCGATCAAGCGCTGGCTGGGCACCGTTGGGCCGCGCGCCGACGCGCCGGGCGGGGAATTGCCTTGAAAGCCGCTTGTGCGCGCCAGGCGGCGCGCGAGCTACGGTAACATTCCTGGGATCGTGTGGTCAAAAAGACAACCGGGACAGGCGCGGCAGGGTTTACAGCGCGCGGCAACTCGTGGAGTATGGACGCTTTTGACCGGCTCATCGACCGGCTTGTCGGCCCAGCGTCCGCGTCCGGCGAGCGCTCCGTCCGACCCGCTGGAAACCGCCGTTCCGACGATCCGCCGCGCGCCGTCGCCGGGACCGCGCTGGTCCGGCCGTTTGGCCGGGGCGTCCGATAAACGATCGTTACGACACATTGTTACAGAGAGATTTCCCATGTTCAAATTAATCATCGGTAGCCGCAATTATTCCTCGTGGAGCCTGCGGCCCTGGCTGGCGGCGAAGCAGGCCGGCCTGCCCTTCGAGGAGATCGCGATCCCCTTGCGCCAGAGCACGACCAAGGCGGAGATCCTCGAATACTCGCCATCCGGCAAGCTGCCCTGCCTGATCGACGGCGCCACGATCGTCTGGGAATCGCTGTCCATCTGCGAGTATCTGGCCGAAAAGGTGTGCAAGCTGTGGCCGTTCGAGCGCAAGGCGCGCGCCGAGGCGCGTTCCATGGCCGGCGAAATGTATTCCGGATTCGCCGCGCTGCGCCAGGGGATGCCGCTCGACGTGCGCGCTTCGCTGCCCTTCACCGAGCCGTCGGTGGAGGTCAAGAAGGACGTGGCGCGCATCGTCTCCATGTGGGAAGACTGCCGCCAGCGCCACAGCCAGGAAGGCCCCTTCCTGTTCGGCCATTTCACCAACGTCGACGCCATGTACGCGCCCGTCGTCTTCCGCTTCCTGACCTACCACGTCGAGCTGCCGGAAGCCTCGCGCCAGTGGGTGGAGACCATGGCCGCGCTGCCGGCGATGCAGGAGTGGCGCCAGGCGTGCGTCGCGGAAGCGGCTTGAGCGGCGCGGTTCCAGGCCCGCGGATTTTTTCGGTGGGCGGAGCGGTGCGCGACGAACTGCTCGGCCTGCCGGTGCAGGATCGGGATTTCGTGGTCGTCGGCGCCACGCCCGAGGCGATGCTTTCAAGCGGCTTCCGGCCGGTCGGCAAGGATTTCCCGGTCTTCCTGCATCCCGTCACGCACCAGGAATACGCGCTCGCCCGCACCGAGCGCAAGGCCGGCCACGGCTACAAGGGATTTACCCTGCACGCCTCGCCGGAAGTCACGCTGGAGGAGGATCTGGCGCGCCGGGACCTGACGATCAACGCCATCGCCCGGTCGCCGGACGGGACGCTGATCGATCCCTTCGGCGGCGTCGCCGACCTCGAAGCGCGCGTCCTGCGCCACGTCGGCCCGGCCTTCGCCGAGGATCCGGTGCGCATTCTGCGCGTCGCGCGCTTCGCCGCGCGCTTCGGCGATTTTTCCATCGCGCCGGAAACGATGGCGCTGATGCGGCGGATGGTCGACAGCGGCGAGGCCGATCACCTGGTCGCCGAGCGCGTCTGGCGGGAACTGGCTCGCGGACTGATGGCCGCCGCGCCCTCGCGCATGATCCAGGCGCTGCACGACTGTGGCGCGCTGGGCCGCGTTCTCCCGGCGCTCGAACGGCTGTTCGGCGTGCCGCAGCGGGCGGACTACCACCCCGAGATCGACACCGGGGCGCACGTGCTGATGGCGCTCGACTGCGCGGCGCGGGAAGGCTTCGCCCTGCCGGTGCGCTTCGCCGTGCTGCTGCACGATCTGGGCAAGGGACGCACGCCGGCGGCCGATCTGCCGCGCCATCCCGGCCACGAGGCGCGCGGCCTCGAACTGGTCGAGGAAGTCTGCGCCTACCTGAAAGCGCCGGCGGAATGCCGCGATCTGGCCCTGCTGGTGGCCCGTCACCACGGCGACGTCCGGCGCGGACCGGAGCTGCGCGCGTCGGCCATCGTGCGCCTGCTGGAAAGCGCCGACGCCCTGCGCCGCCCGCAACGCTTCCGTCAGCTCCTGGACGCCTGCGATTGCGATTTCCACGGCCGGCTCGGCTGGCAGGACAAACCCGTCCCCGCCCCGGAACTGTTCCCGTCGGCGCTGGAGGCGGCGCAATCGGTCGACGCCGCGGCGATCGCGCGCGCCTGCGACGGAAAGGAGATTCCCGCGCGCCTGCGCGCGGCGCGCGTGGCCGCCGTGGCGGCAAGACTCGGACGCGCCGAATGACGAAGTTTGCATCGTGGTGATTTTCCTGGGGCGCGGGGCTTCGGCCCGCCTGGGTGTTGGCGCCAAACCGTTGGCGCACCCGTAGGGCGGGAAAGCGCAGCGCCTCCCGCCGGTCGTTCTTTCCGGCGGCACAGCCGCCGCTCATTATTCAACGGCCTTTGAGTCGTGCGGCGCGTTGCGTCGGGAAGGGAACCGGCGGGAGGCGCTGCGCTTTTCCGCTCTACGGTTTTGCGACGATTTTGCGCCCACGCCCAAACGGGCCAAGACCGGCGCCCCGGTAACTCATCGCCCCCTGTTCGCCGGCTCGGTGCGTAAACCTGGGAGCGCGGGGCTTCTGCCCCGCAATGGCCGGAGGAGTGGCACTACCGCTGTTGCGGGGCGGAAGCCCCGCGCTCCCAGGAAAGATCGCAAACAGCTTCCATCGCCGATCGTTGGTGAAGCCGGACCGATGAAGCGGAATCAGAGCGGCAAGATGCTGTCGCGTCGTTCTTCCATCAATTTCTTGAGATTCGTTATGCCTCTTTTGCGGTGATATTCCAGGATCTCGCGTGCCTTGGCGGATTCGCCGTTGCGAATCGCTTCGATCAGGCGCACGTGTTCCTGGATCGACTCCACGGTACTGCTTTGGCGCAAGGACAGCATGGTCAGCCTCGCGCGCTTGGCCCGATTCCAGAAATTGTCGGCAACCTCGACGAGAATGCGATTCCCCGACAGTTCTATGAGATTGCAGTGAAAATCCTCGTCGGCCTGTGCCCAAGCCTTGAGATCGGATTTTTCGTGTGCTTCATCCATCTTCTTCGTCGAGCGATCGAGCAGGTCGAGTTCCTTGGGCGAAAGCCGCCGAGCTGCGGCCAAGCCCACCGCCAATCCTTCGAGGCTGGTGAGAATCTCGTGGATTTCCTGGATGTCGGTCAGCGAGATCGGCAGCACGCGCATGCCGTGACGCGGCACGACCTCGACCAGCCCGTCGCGCTGCAGGCGGATGAGCGCCTCCCTGACCGGCGTCCGGCTGATGCCCATCTCCTCGGCCAACTCCTGTTCCAAAGCCTGATACCCCGCTCCCAGGACGTTGTTCAATATCTTGTTTTGAATCTCCTGGTAAACGCGGTCAACCAGTGTCGTTGGTTTGCGCGAATGCCGGCGTTTCGCGTCGGATTTCATGGCAGCGCTCTTTGCAAAAGTAAGTGTCCGCACAAAAATACGTTATAAAACAATGGACAAACCATATGTTACAACAATCCCGACAAGGCGTTGGTGAATACGCCGATCCTCGCTGGACGACGGCGAATCAGCCCCTTGGCGAAAATACGAATCATCGCGCCTTACGCTTGACCCGTCATGCAAAAATCTGACGTATACGTTACTGAATGTGTTGACATTCGACAATGGGTACGTTAATGTATTCATAGATGACTTCGACGCTGTTCCCGGAAATCACCTGGCGATAGTGGTCGAACGACCGCTTCGCACACATTTCAGGCATGGAAATGACGAGGATCAGGACATGAAACAAAGCGTAATCATCGGCTTTCTTGGCAAGACACAAGATCGATTCTGTGAGTACCACACCGCCAAGAGTACCTACGAGAAACTACAGATGGTACGCCGGATCAAGGGCTTCGATGGTGTGGAAATGGTCTTTCCGCACGAAACCTCGACGCCTGAAGAGACCACGGCGATGATGCGTGAACTGGAACTGAACTGGGCCGCCATCAACGTCAACGTCAAAAAGGATCCCCAGTTCGTCGCCGGCAGTCTTTCCCGTCCGATCAGGCAAATCCGGGAGGAGGCCGTTGCCCTCATCAAGGGGGCCAAGGATTTTGCCAAGGCCGTCGGAGCGCCGCTGGTCACCTGTTGTCCGCTTTCCGACGGCTACGACACGCTTTTCCAGGTCGATTACCAGGCGGCGTGGAAATACATGGTCGAGACCATCGGCGAAGCCGCCGACTACCTGCCGGAAGTCCCCCTCTTCCTGGAACCGAAATACTCGGAGGTGCGCGTTCATTGCCATCTCGACAACACCTCCAAGGCACTCTTGCTGCTGAAGGAAATCGGCAGCAAGAACACCGGCATCACACTCGATATCGGGCACTCGATCCTGAGCCAGGAGAACCCCGCGCAAATGTTCGCCACGGTCAAGGAAACCGGCTTCGACGTCTATATCCATACCAATGACAACGACGCCCGGGCCGACTGGGACCTGATTGGAGGCAGCCGTCATTTTCTCAATTACGTGGAATTGCTGTTCTGGGCCAAGGAATACGGCTACGAGAAATATTTCACCACCGACGCCTCTCCCCGCACCTGCGACATCGTCGATTTCTTCGAACGCCACGCAGAAGTCAGCCTCGGCATCTGGAACTTAGTCAACACGCTCGACGCCGCCAGGTATCGGCGCTTGATGCGCGAGGAAAACCACAACGAACTGATTTCCCTGGTCACGAAAGAGATTTACCGCGTGTAGCGGACCCATGCGCAGTCGTCTTGACGAAGTCGTCTTCAAACTCGCGCTGGATCCATTTGTACTTGTCGTTCGTTTGATGTAGCCGCAAACCAAGAAACCAATCATGGAGGTCGTTATGAACACCCAAAAGCAACTCGCCTGTATCGCCGCCGCGCTCGCCGCGCTGTCCTTCGCTCCCGCGGGTTCGGCGCAGACCGTGCTCAAGTTCAGCCACACGGATCAACAACAAGGGGGACGCCACGCCGGTGCCCTGTTCTTCGCCAACAAAGTCGCCGAGTACACCAACAACCGCTACAAGGTCAATGTCTTTTGCTGCAGCCAGCTTGGAAACGATCCAAAGAATATCGAGCAATTGGTCTCGGGCGGCATCGACTTCACCGTCTCCGCGACCGGCTCCTATGCGCCGCACGTGGACACGCTGAACCTCACGATGCTGCCGTTCATGTTCGACAGCTACGAACAGGGCTGGAAGTTCTACGACGAATCGAAATGGCTGAAGGCCCAGTTCGACAAGGCGCCGGCAAAGGGCTTTCGCTTTCTCGCGACCTTTGAGTCCGGTTTCCGCTGCATGACCACGAGAGATCCACTGAACAGCCCGGCCGACGCCAAGGGCAAGAAGCTGCGCACCTTCCCGAACGAAATGATGCGCTGGCTGCTCGAGGATATTGGCTTCGGCGTGCAGATCATGCCGCTGCCGGAAGTTTACCTGGCCATTCAGCAAGGCGCCGTTGCCGGACAGGAAAATCCGATCGACACCATCTATTCGAATAAATTCTACGAAGTCGCGCCCCACGTGACGCTCACACGCCATGTCTACAGCCCGATCCCGATGGCCGTTTCGGAGAAAACCTGGGCCAGGCTTTCCCCCGAGGATCAGAAGGCGGTCGCCAAGGCCGCGCAGGAAGCCGCCGTCTGGAACCGCAATGAAGTCGTGGCCGGCGAGGAAAAGCAGCTTGTCGAAATGGCCGGCAAGGGCGCCAAGATAAACAACCCGGACGCGCAGCCTTTCCGTGACGCCGTCAAGCCGACCTACGAGAAAGCGAAGGCCAAATGGGGCGGCGACGTCGATTCCATCCTGGCCGACGCCGAAGCCGTGCGCAAGGCGCTGCCCGCGAAGAAATAGGGATCAACTGCGTCAGGAGGGACGATCGTGGCCACTGCCGAGCGAAATGTCGAAGAGGAAGCGCGCGAGATACTGCCGCGCGGACCGAAACAGGCGCTGCCGATTCACTTGCTGGCGAGGGTGATCGATTGGGCTTTGGTCGCCGCCGCCACGGTCATGATCGTGCTCGTTTTCTTCAACGTCTGCGCCCACGCGGCCGGCCATGACCTAGCCCAGACCACGGAAGCCTGCGAGCTCCTGATGGTCTGGGTGTCCTTTCTCGGCGGTGCCTCGATCATCCGCCGCAACGGACACATGACCATCACCGAGTTCATCGACAAACTGGGCGGCCGGCGACGCCACGTTGCCGACTTCATCGTCCAATCGGTCAGCCTCGCCGTGCTCTGGATACTGTTCTGGAACGGCCTGATCATCGTCGACAACAACTGGGGAAACATCCTCACCGTGCTCGGCATACCCATGGCATGGCAGTACATGCCGCTGTCGATCGGCAGCGGCGTCGGCATGGTGTTCATCGCCTACGACCTCTGCCAGATTCTTCAGGGCAAGTCGCGCGAAGAACGTTATGGAGTGGATGAATAATGCTGACCATCCAGATTTTCGGCATCTTCTTCCTCATCGCCCTGGCGGGATTGCCGCTCTACTTTTCGCTGATCGCCACGACCGTCGGCATCGTCCAGTTCAAGAATCTTTTCTACCAGTTCGATTCGCTGTTCCTCAACCTGATCGCGGGTGTCGAGCCGTTCATCCTGATCGCCGTGCCTCTGTTCATCTTTGCTGGCGAACTATTGGCTCGCGGCGGAGTCGGCAAGCGCATCGTCGCCCTGGCCCGCGTCCTGTTCGGCTGGATGCCGGGCGGCATGGGGGTGGTGACCATCGTCTCCTGCCTGATGTTCGGCGGCGTCTCCGGATCGGCGATCGCCGACACCGCGGCCATCGGCTCGCTGGTCGCCCCGACCATGAAGGAAAGGGGCTACCACCCGGACTTCACCGCGGCGCTGCTCTCGGTTGCCGGAACGCTGGCCCTGCTGATGCCGCTGTCAATCCCCTTCCTGGTCTTCGCCTTCGTCTCGGGCGTGTCGATGCGCATTCTCTCCATGTCGGGGGTGGTGCCCGGAATAATCTGTGCCGTCGCGCTATCCATCGTATGCGTTCGCTACGGCAAGAAAACCGGCTGCGACAACGGTTCGGAGCGCGCCTCGCCGCGGGAAATCTGGCGCGTCGCCAAGGAGGCGGGACCGGCGCTGCTGATGCCGGTGATCATCGTCGGCGGCATCTGGAGCGGGATGTTTACGCCCACCGAGGCGGCCTCGATCGCCGTGGTCTACGGCCTGGCGATTTCCCTGTTCCTGTACAAGGACATCAAGGCGCGCGACCTGCCGGCCATCATCCTCAAGGCTTTCCAGACCAGCGCCTCGGTGCTGCTGGTGATCGGCGCGACCGGCGTCTTGTCCTGGCTGCTCACCGCCGAAATGGTCGCCTTCGAACTCGCCGAGTGGATTCAATCCGTCGCCAGCCAGCCCTGGCAGTTCCTGCTCATGCTCAACATCGCGCTGCTGCTGCTGGGCATCTTCATCGAACCGCTGCCGGCCATGCTGCTGACCGCGCCCCTGTTCCTGCCGATGGCCCAGGCAATGAACATCGACATGATCCTGATGGGCGTGATCATGGTGATGAACCTGTCCATCGCCCTGTATACGCCCCCGGTCGGAGGCACGCTGTTCGTCGCGGCGAAGCTCTGCAAGGCCAGCATCGGCGGCATGTCGCGGCACATCATCCCGCTCATGGTGATGAACGTCTCGGTGTTGTTCATCACCACCTACGTTCCCTGGCTCTCGAAGATACTGCCAAAACTCCTTTTCGGCGTCGGTTGAAACCGGGCCAGCCGCAAAGTTCATTCTCAGGATCGGGGACTCAAGAAGTGACAAAACGCATCGTTTCCATCTCCGCCGC
Source organism: Accumulibacter sp. (assembly GCA_031274075.1). GTDB lineage: Bacteria > Pseudomonadota > Gammaproteobacteria > Burkholderiales > Rhodocyclaceae > Propionivibrio. Next base: position 96 of record JAISQQ010000195.1, on the reverse strand, counting down.
GCCGTACGACGGCTACGCTTTCCCGGAGATCCTGGACAGCCTGGCCGCGTGCGGGGCAAGCCACGTCGAACCGGCGTTCATCGTCGGCTACACCGG
>JAISQQ010000150.1 GCA_031274075.1 Accumulibacter sp. | reverse complement strand
CCGGCGCTCTCGCGCGGCGCCTGGGTGGTCTGCGACCGTTTCAGCGACGCGAGCTATGCCTACCAGGGGGGAGGGCGCGGGCTGGACAAGGCCCGGCTGGCCAGCCTGGAGCACTGGGTGCATGGACATTTGCAGCCCGATTTGACTTTTCTGTTCGACTTGCCTCCGGAGCTGGCTGGCGGACGCATGAACCAGCAAGGACGCGAGCGGGACAAATTCGAGCGGGAAGAAGTCGATTTCCACGGGCGCGTGCGGCAGGCTTACCTCGAACGCGCCGCTTCCGCGCCGCGCCGGATACACGTCGTGAATGCCGCCCAGCGCCTGGAAGAAATCAAGAAAATAGTTGAAGAAATTGTTATAACTAATTGTTTATGAACATTTTTGATTTGCATGAAAAGACCTGGAAGCAGCTTGGCGAGCGGCGCGACCGGCTGCCGCACGCCTTGTTGTTGACGGGCCAGCGCGGCATCGGCAAGTTCGAGCTGGCGCGTGCTTTCGCCGGGTCGCTGCTGTGCGAGAATCCCTCGCCGTCGCGGGCGGCCTGCGGCTCCTGCCTGGCGTGCGGCTGGATGGCGCAGGGCAATCATCCGGATTTTCGGCGCGTTCAGCCAGGAGCGCTGGCCGAGGGGGAGGGGGAAGGGGAAGGCGACGGCGTGGACGAGCGCGAGGCGGGGGGTAAAAAGAAGAAGCCGAGCCAGCAGATCACCATCGACCAGATCCGCGCGCTGGACGACTTCCTGCATGTCGGGACCCATCGCCAGGGAGCGCGTGTCGTGCTCCTCCATCCGGCCGAGGCGATGAACCGAGCTACCGCCAATTCTCTTCTTAAATCACTTGAAGAACCTGCTCCAGGTACTTTGTTTTTATTGGTTTCCAATGAACCAGAACGTTTGTTGCCGACGATCCGCAGCCGTTGCCAGCGGCTTCCCGTTCCCTTGCCGGAAGCGTCGCGCGCGCAGGCCTGGCTGACGGCGGGCGGCGTCAAGGACGCCGCGCGCTGGCTGGCGCTCGCCGGAGGATCGCCGCTGCTGGCCGCCGAACTGGGGACGGGCGACGAACGCGCGCTGCTCGACGCGCTGGTGGGCGAACTAGTGAAAGGCGGGCGGATCGATCCGCTGGCCGCGGCGGCCGCCGTAGACCGGGTGGTCAAGGCGGAAAAACGCCCGGCGCCGTTGAAGCGCCTGGTCGAATGGGGACAGAAATGGTTCGTCGACCTGATCCTCCTGCGCAGCGGGCAAGCGCCGCGTTATTTTCTGGCGCAGGCCGCGCCGCTCGCGGCTCTGGCCGGGCAGAGCGAGCTGTCCGGCCTGTTGGCGTTCAGCCGGAAAGCGCTACAATACCGGCTGCAATGCGAGCAACCCCTGAACAGCCGCTTGTTTCTGGAGGACTTTTTCCTGAACTACGCGGCGCTGTTCGAATCTGTCCGAGACGTTCATGGCTGAATCCACCGAACAAAGGTCCTTTACCCCGCGTCCCAGCGTGCTGTCGCTGAACATCAACTCGAAGTCGGCGCTGTACGCGGCGTACATGCCTTTTCTCAAGAATGGCGGGATTTTCATTCCGACCACGCGCAAGTACGGCCTGGGCGACGAAGTGTTCATGCTGCTCGCGCTGATGAACGATCCCAACAAGCTGCCGATCGCCGGCACCGTGGTCTGGGTCATGCCGCCGGGGGCGCAGAACAGCAAGGCGCAGGGAATCGGCGTGCATTTCAAGAACGACGAAAGCGGCATCGAGGCCAGGCGCAAGATAGAGGGCCTGCTCGGCGGCGTCATGCAATCGAGCCGTCCGACGCACACCATGTAGCGCAAGGCGTCGATGCTGGTCGATTCCCATTGCCATCTGGATTTTCCGGATCTGGCGGGCAATCTCGCCGAAGTGCTGGCGGCGATGCGGCAGGGCGGCGTCGGCTACGCGCTCTGCGCCGGGGTGACGCTGGAGGATTTTCCGCGCATCGCGGCCTTGGCTGGGGCGCACGCGCACATTTTTGCGACGGTCGGCGTACATCCCGAGACGACCGGCGTGCGCGAGGCGAGCGTCGACGAGCTGGCGCGGCTGGCGGCGCACCCGAAAGTCGTCGGCATCGGGGAAACCGGCCTCGATTATCACTGGCACAAGGACGCGCCCGCGTGGCAGCGCGAGCGTTTCCGCGTACACATCCGCGCCGCGCGGCAGGCCGGCAAACCGCTGGTCGTGCATAACCGCGACGCCACCGCGGACACCCTGCGCCTGCTGGCGGAGGAAAAGGCCGGCGAGGCCGGCGGCGTCCTGCATTGCTTCACCGAAACCTGGGAGGCGGCGCAGCGGGCGCTCGATCTCGGTTTCTACATTTCCCTCTCGGGGATCGTCACCTTCAAGAACGCGCGGGCGGTGAAAGAAGTGGCCCGCCGCGTTCCGCTCGACCGCCTGCTGGTGGAGACCGATTCGCCGTATCTCGCGCCGGTTCCGTTCCGCGGCAAGCCCAATCAGCCGGCCTACGTCAGGTACGTCGCCGAGGAGATCGCCGCCTTGCGCGGGATGCCGTTCGAGACGCTGGCGGCGGCCACAACGGCCAATTTCTTCCGCCTGTTTTCACTGGAGGCTTTCCATGAAGAAAAATAGATTTCCCGCGCTGGCCGCGTTTGCCATTGCGCTCGCCTTTTCCGCCCCGGCGCTCGCCGGCGCCTACGAAGACATGGAAGACGCGCTCGCCCACGGCGACACCGGCGCGGTAATCGCCCTGATCAACCGCGGCATGGAAGTGAATACCGTCGACCGGCGCGGCAACACGCTGCTGATCCAGTCGATCCAGCGCGACCTGCCGGAACTGTTCGACTACCTGATGCAGCGGCGCGCGCGGATCAACGTGCGCAACCGGAACGGCGAGACGGCGCTCAGCATCGCGGCTTACCTGGGGCGCGCCGACTACGTGCGGCGCCTGGTCGAGGCCGGCGCCGAGCTGAATTTCTTCGGCTGGCCGCCGCTGGTCTACGCGGCCTACAACGGCCACGCGGAGATCGTCGACTATCTCATCGGGCGGGGCGCGGAAGTCGACGCGAAAACCGAGAACGGTTCGACCGCGCTGTTCTTCGCGGCGCGTTTCGGGCACGTCGAAGCCGTCAAGGCGCTCCTGAAGCACCGGGCCGACCCGAACATCGTCAACGACCGGGACGAAACAGCCGTCGATTGGGCCTTGAAAGGCAAAAACACCGACATCGAAAGTCTCCTGCGCGCCGCCGGCGGGCGTTCCGGCAAGGCGGTCAGCATCGAACTGGCGAAATAGTCCGCGATACGGCGTCGGCTGGAATGAATCGTCAGGCCAGCAGCAACTGCCAGTAGCCCACGTCGATCCAGCGGCCTTCCTTGTAGCCGGCCTGTTCAAAATGGGCCACCTTCTTGAAGCCAAGGCGCTCGTGAAGGCCGACGCTTGAAGCATTGGGAAGGGCAATGCCGCCCATGACAGCATGTACGGAAGATGCGCGCAGCGCCTCGATGAGCGCGCTGTAAAGCCGGAGGCCGACACCCTTGCCGGTGTGCGCCGGGTTCATGTACACGGAGGACTCGACCGAGTGACGGTAGGCGCGGCGGCTTTTCCACCTTGAGGCATAAGCGTAGCCAACGACCCCGCCCGACGCCTCCGCCACCAGCCAGGGCAGGGAGGAGCCCAAGGTCTCCCCGATTCTCCGCGCCATCTCCGGCGCCCGGACAGGCTCCGTCTCGAAGCTGATGCATGTCCCGAGCACATAAGGATTGTAGATATCGGCGATGTCAACGGCATCGCTTTCTCTCGCGGGGCGAATTGATGTTTCCATGAGGGCCAAGGTCCAGATCAGGTACGGGAAAGCGGATTCCGGCGTTACAGCATAAGGACGGAGCGTCGGTGTGTCCCGCGGGTGTGTCAGAAGCTGTTTGCGATCTTCTCTCTGGGAGCGCGGCAGGGCCATCGCACTATGTGGCGTCGTTGGCATCGTGGTGATTTTCCTGGGGCGCGGGGCTCCGGCCCGCCTGGGCGTTGGCGCCAAACCATTGGCGTACCCCGTAGGGCGGGAAAGCGCAGCGCCTCCCGCCGGTCGTCCTCTCCGGCGGCGCAGCCAACGCCTCTATTATTCGACGGCCTTTGAATCGTGCGGCGCGTTGCGCCGTGAAATGGATCGGCGGGAGGCGCTGCGCTTTCCCGCCCTACGGAACCGTCGTTGTTTTCACACACTGGTCGGCTTTACGTTCATGGAGAGAGTGCGATGGCCCTGGGGAGCGCGGGGCACCCGCCCCGCACATCGGGGGAAGGACACGACCGCCGCTGTGGCGGGGCGGACGCCCCGCGCTCCCGGAATCCCAAACCCGGCCGGCCTTCAGACACAAACCGCCGAACGCCCCTTTGGTCGGCCTGTTCCCTGAACGTCATACGTGGCCACCCTGGATTCGTCATAACAAC
>JAISQQ010000145.1 GCA_031274075.1 Accumulibacter sp. | reverse complement strand
AGGGGATTGGCTTCGGCCAGGGTATCGAGGGCGGCCTGATGAAGCTTGCGGTTTGCAACGAACTTTTTGGCCAGATTCCGCTGGATGAGACTGCCGACATGGCGAGGCGGCGTGGATTCGGCGGGATCGAGCTTGCACCTTTCACGATCTTCGGCGATTTTAGCCGATCCGCCGTCCGGCGCGGCGTCGCGGAGGCAAAAAGAGCGCTGAACGCGTCCGGGATGCGGCTTGCCGGATTCCACTGGCTGCTGGCCAAGCCGGAAGGCCTGCACATCACGACGCCGGATGGCGTTCTCCGGAGAAAATCGTGGGATCACCTGCGCCGCCTGATCGACGCTGCGGGCGAGCTGGGCGGCGGCCCTCTGATCCTGGGTTCGCCCAGGCAGCGAAGCACGACGCCGGGGCAGTCGAGGAGCGAGGCGGCCGGCATCCTCGCGGAGGAACTGGCGGCGATCGCGCCCTTCGCGGCGGAACGCGGGTCGCCGATCCTGCTGGAGGCGCTTTCCTCCGACCAGGCGAACGTCGTCAACCTCTTGTCCGAAGTGGAGGCCATCGTCGCACAAGTCGCTCATCCCGGCGTCGATGGCATGTTCGATTTCCACAACTGCGCGGACGAAACGAGTTCCCACGCCTCGCTCATCGACCGTTACATCGGCATGATCCGGCACGTGCATCTGAACGATCGGGACGGCAATCCCCCTTCGCCCGGCGACTTGAGCGAGCTGCCGGCTTTTGCCAGGCTGCGCGCCCTGGGCTACGATGGCTGGGTGTCGCTGGAGATATTCGCCACGCCGGACGATCCGGACGCGGTATTGCGGGAAACCATGGACTACCTCGAAGGAATCGAACGGGGGCTCGATGGCCGATGAGCTGTTTTTTTTAATGCGCGGTGAGATTCACCGCCTTTTTTGAGGGAGAGAACGATGAAGAAATTCGTTGCCGCGGGCTTGCTCGCCATGGCTGCGTCCAGCCTCGCTTTTGGCGCCGACGACTGGCCGTCCAAGAACATCAACCTGACCGTCCCCTACGGCGCGGGAGGCACCACCGACCTCACCGCCCGGGCCCTGGCCAATGCCATGGGCAAGGATCTCGGCGTTACCATCAACGTGATCAACACGCCGGGCGCCGGCGGCAGCGCCGGCTCGCTCAACGTGCAGAATGCCCCGGTCGACGGCTACACCATGCTGGCCAACGGCATGCTCGCGTTTGCCACGATGCCGGTCAACGGCTACACCGAAAAGACCTTCCGCGAATGGGACGTCTGGATCGCCACCTACGCGCCGAACTGCATCATCGTGCCCAAGGATTCGCCGTACAACACGATCCAGGACCTCATCAACGACATCAAGAAGCGCCCGGGGCAGGTGACGGCGGGCACGGCGGGCATCGGTTCCGGCGGTTTCTTCGGCGCCGAGACGGTGAAGGCCATCGCCGGCGCGAACTACAAGCACATCCCCTACGCCGGCGGCGGGCCGGCGCTGACGGGCCTGCTCGCCGGCGAAGTCGATTTCGTCCCGCAGCTCCTCGCCGAGTACAAGGACCTCATCATCGCCGGCAAGGTGAAGGCGCTCGCGGTTCTCGCCGCCGAAGACATTACCCTGGCGCCCGGCGTCGTCGTCCCGTCGATCATGAAGTCCTATCCGAACGAGGCGAAGAAATTCGTCCCGATGGGCGAAGTGACCGCCATCCTGCTGCCGAAGGGCCTCTCCGAGGATAAGCTCAAGAAGATCGACAAGGCTTTCGACGTGGCGACGAAGGACAAGGCTTTCCTCGACTTCTGCGCTGCCCGCAGCTTCGAGGTGATCCCCAAGGGCCGCGCCGAGTCGCAGCAATTCCTCGAAGGATTCGCCGGCAAGGCGGTGTACATCCTCTACGACGGCGGCGCGGTGAGCATCGACCCGGCGAAGTTCAACTTCAAGCGGCCGTAAGTCCATGCTGCCGCCCAGGAACAGGGATTTCGTCTTTTCGGCGGCCCTCGTCGCGCTCGGCGTCTATGCCACGTGCGAGGGCTTCGCCGTCTATGAACGGGCGGCAGCCCCACCTTTCAAAATCGAGGCGATGTCGGTATCGCCAGGTCTTTTCCCGATCATTCTCGGCATCGTCCTCGTCATCCTGAGCGTCCTGTTGCTCATCAAGAGCCTCATTCCGGAAGAGGGCGGGAGCCTTGCCCCCGGCGAACAGCTTGCCGCGCTCGCCGCCTGGCTTCCGACGCTGTTCAGGAACCGGGACCTCATCAACATGGGCATCGGCGTGGCGATCATGGGCGTCTACGTTTTCGGCCTCGTCAAGAATCTGCCCTACTGGGCGGCGTCGCTGATCTTCGTCCTGGGCATGCTGCTGTTCCTCCGCGCCGGCCCATGGTGGAAGGTGATCGTGATCTCCCTGGCTTCCGTCGGCGGGGTGCTGCTCCTCTTCCAGGTCGTCTTCCGCGCGGCCCTGCCCTGAAGGAAGCCGTTAAATGGCATGGCAGTACATCGGAGAAGCCATGGGCGTCGCGCTGCAGCCCTATAATCTTCTCGTCCTCGTCCTGTCTACCGGCGTGGGCCTCGTCATGGGCATCCTGCCCGGACTCTCGGCGACCATGGCGATCGCCCTGCTCACCGGCATCACCTTCAACTTCCCCACGCAGTCGGCGCTGATCTCGCTGATCGGCGTCTATGTGGGCGCCATTTCCGGCGGCTGCCAGGCGGCGATCCTGCTCAACATCCCCGGCACCCCGGCCTCGGCGGCGACCGCGCTCGACGGTTTTCCGCTGGCGCGGCGAGGCGAGGGGGGGCTGGCGATCTTCATCGCCACCAGCGCCAGTTGCCTCGGCACGCTCCTCTCGGTGATCTTCGTCCTCACCCTGACGCCGCTGCTTACCGCCTTCGCCCTCAAGTTCGCCAGTTGGGAATTCTTCCTGCTGTCGATCTTCGGCATCCTCATCTGCGGCACGCTCACCGCCCAGGGCAACGCCATCAAGGGCTGGATCTCCGGCGTCCTCGGGCTGCTCGTGGCGCAGGTCGGCCTCGACTCGGTAGACACCGTCGCGCGCTTTACCTATGGCAACGTCAACCTCATGGCGACGATCCAGCTCATCCCGGTGATGATCGGCCTCTTCGGCTTCCCGGAAATCGTCAAGGCCTTCAAGGTGAGCGGCAGCGAGGAAGTGATGTCGCTGTCGAAATTCGAAATGACCAAGGGTCTCTGTCTCGTCGGCCGCCACATCCTGGCGGTGATCCGCTCGGCCTTCATCGGCGTCGGCGTCGGCATCATCCCCGGCGTCGGAGAGGACGTCGGCGGCTGGCTCTCGTACTGGGCGAGCAAGGCTCGCAGCAAGCTGCCCGAATCCTTCGGCACGGGCAATCCGCTGGGCATCATTTCTGCCGAAACCGGCAACAACGCCTGCATCGGCGGCGCGATCATTCCGATCATGAGCCTCGCCGTGCCCGGATCGGCGCCGGCGGCGGTGCTCCTCGCGGCCTTCTTCATGCACGGCTACCGTCCGGGGCCCCTCCTCCTGACCGAATCGCCGGGCTTCGTCTACAGCATCAGCGTCTACCTCGTACTGGCGTCGATCGCCATGTGGGCGCTGGCGCTCCTGGTCGCCAAGGGCACGGTGCGCATCCTCAGGGTGAACAAGAAAATCCTCATGCCGATCATCTTCATGCTCTGCGTCATCGGTTCCTACCTGATCAACTACAACATGTTCGACGTAAAGGTGATGTTCGTCTTCGGCCTCGTCGGCCTGGCGATGACGGCGGTCAAGGTTCCCGCGGCGCCCTTCCTCCTCGGCGTGATCCTCGGCCCCATGGCGGATTCGAACCTGCGCCGCGCGCTCCGGCTCTACGACGGTTCATTCGCTACGATGTTCCAGCGGCCGATCTGCGTCTTTTTCCTCATCGTGATCGCCTGCATGATCCTGAGCCAGATGGGCGTGTTCAGGCGGCTCAGGAAAAAGAAGGCGCCGGAGGCCGCATGAGGCGTACATCGCCGTTTCGTCATCCAGAATGAAAGGAATGCCATGACACGCAAGCTGAGATACGGCATCATCGGCGCCGGAACGATCGCGGGCTTCCATGCCGCGGCCATCGGCGCCGTCGAGGATGCGCAGTTGACGGCGGTCTGCGACAGCGACGGGCCGCGCGCGGAAGAATTCGCCAGGAAACACGGCGTCGCGGCCTGGGCCGATCTCGATACCTTTCTTGGAGAGGCGCCGATCGACGCGGTCACCATCGCCACGCCGACCGGACGGCATGCCACGGTGGCGATTCCGGCGGCGCGCGCAGGCAAGCACGTCCTCTGTGAGAAACCGCTCGAGGTCACGCCGGAAAAAGCCCAGGCCATCGTCGATGCCTGCCGCGAAAACCGCGTCCTCCTGGCGCCGGTGTTCCAGAACCGTTTCGGCGCCGGCGCGATGAAGATGAAACGCGCGCTCGACGCCGGCCGCTTCGGTCGCCTGCTGTTCGTCAGCGGCCGCGTCAAGTGGTGGCGGAGCCAGGCGTACTACGATTCAGGCGCCTGGCGCGGCACCTGGAGGCTCGACGGGGGCGGCTGCCTGATGAACCAGTCGATCCATACGATCGACCTGATGCTCCATTTCGCCGGCGCGCCGGAACGGGTTTTCGGCTATACCGCGACGCGTACGCACCAGATCGAGGTCGAGGACAATGCCTGCGCCGCCGTCCGTTTCAGGAACGGCGCGCTGGGTGTCATCGAAGCCTCCACCTCGTGCGCGCCGGGCTTTCCGCTGCGCATCGAGGTTTCCGGCGAACGCGGTTCGGCGGCGATCGAGGGAGACCGTATCGCCGACTGGCGCTTTGCCGACGACGATCCAGGCGATGCCGAAATACTCGCCGACATCGATCAGGGCAGCGGTCTCGGCAGCGGCGCCAGCGACCCGAAAGCCATCGGCGTCGAGGGGCATCGCCTGCAGATCGCCGACCTGACGCAGGCCATCCTCACCGGCTCGGCGCCAGCGATCGACGGCGCCGAAGCAATCCTGCCGGTCGAACTGATCTGCGGCATCTACGCGTCGATGAAGACCGGGCAGCCGTATTTCTTCAAGGAGCGGGCATGATCCGATTGAGCGGCTTCGCCGACGAGGCGGCCAACGGCATCGACGGGCAGATCGAGGCGACGCGCTCGCTCGGCTGGCCGTGCATCGAGGCGCGCAGCATCGACGGCGTGAACATCCACGACATTCCCGACGCCGAATTTGAAACGGTGCGGGCGAAGCTCGACGCGGCCGGCATCCGCGTCAACTGCTTCGGATCGACGATCGCCAACTGGAACAAGAGCATCGACGAGCCTTTCGCCGGGACGCTGGCCGCAGTCGAACGCGCCATCCGGCGCATGCGCGCGCTCGAGGCGCCGCTGGTGCGCATCATGAGCTACGCGATCCTGTGCGACGCGAGCGGGCGAGCGCTCGCCGACCAGAAAAAGGAAGAACGTTTCCGCCGCCTGCGCGAAATCTGCGGCCGCTTCCTCGACGCCGGAATCACCCCGATCCATGAGAACTGCATGAACTACGGCGGGATGAGCTGGGAGCATTCGCTCGAAATGCTCTCGGCCGTTCCCGGGCTCAAGCTGGTTTACGACACGGGCAATCCGGGCATCACGCCGGACTTCCGCAAGAGCTTCCCCTATCCGAACCAGGATGCGCGCGAATGCTACGAAAAGCTGCGCGATCATGTCGTCCATGTGCACGTCAAGGACGGCGTGCGCGACCCGGCAAGCGGCGAAGAACGCTACTTCTTTCCGGACGAGGGCGTGTGCGGCGTCGCCGGAGTCGTCGAGGATTTGCTGGTGACCGGCTATGCCGGCGATTTTTCCATCGAACCGCACATGGCCGTCGTCTTCCACGACGAGAGCGTATCCGCCTCCGCAGAGGCGCGTTTTGACAACTACCTCGAATACGGACGCCGTTTCCAGAGAATCCTGGAAGCGGCGTCGCGTAAAAGCGAAGGCCGGTCCAAGCACGTCGAAGTCCCTGATAATAGGGGATAATGTGGGACAGACCACGATGATAATAGGGGACAGACCACGATTAATTCTCCGGGCGAAGAGACATGGCAAGGGACGCAAGGAAGGAAGAGATGATTGCATTAAAGATTATCCCAAAATTTATTGTGGTCTATCCCCTATTAACCTACCCTATTAACCTACTATTAACTCTATTCTATTAACCCTATTAACCCATTGATAGCGCAATTTCATGATGATGTACACAGGCGGCGCGGGACGGTTCGCGGGAGGCGCAGACAACGCTGAAGCCATGACGAAATCTTGGCGCATGAACGCGCCACGCTATAATTCTCACTCAATTTGTCAGGCAGACGCGCCATGACCCGCAAGAAACTCCCCATCGGCATCCAGACCTTCCGCGAAATCCGTGAGGACAACTGCTATTACGTTGACAAAACCGCTTTCGCCCTGCGCATGGTCAGGGAGGGCAAAGCCTACTTCCTCTCCCGTCCGCGTCGCTTCGGCAAGAGCCTGTTTCTGGATACGCTGGCCGAGCTCTTTGCGGGTAATGAGCCGTTGTTTCGGGGGCTGTATTGCCATGATAAGTGGGATTGGAACATCCGGTATCCGGTGATTCGCGTCAGCTTCGCGGAAGGCATCATGGCCCGCCGGGCGGAACTGGACGCGCGCATCCTGGACATCCTGGCGGAAAATGAACAGCGTTTGGAACTGAAAGAAGGTTCCGGCGAAATTCCGGGACGCTTCATCCGTTTGATTCAGGCCGCCGCAACCCGGTTCGGCCAACGCGCCGTGGTGCTGGTGGATGAGTACGATAAACCCATACTGGATAACCTCACCAATCCCGACCTGGCCCGCGAGATGCGTGACGGGCTGCGTAACTTGTATTCGGTCATCAAGGGACAGGACGCGCACATCAAGTTTGCCATGCTCACCGGCGTGTCCAAATTCAGCAAGGTCAATATTTTCTCCGGCCTCAACAATCTGGCGGATATTACGCTGTCGCCCGTTTTTTCCAATATCTGCGGCTACACGGACGCGGATGTGGATACCGTGTTCGCGCCGGAACTCGAAGGACTGGATCGGGACGAAATCCGCCACTGGTATAACGGTTACAACTGGCGCGGCGAAGCGGTCTATAACCCTTTTGACTTGTTGCTCATGTTTCGGGAGCGTGAATTCCGCCCCTTCTGGTTCGAGACCGGCACGCCGACCTTTCTGGTAGATATGCTCACCGAACGGCAGGTCTATCTGCCCACCCTGCTGAAGATGGAAAGCTCTACCGAGTTGATTTCCGCCTTTGAAGTAGGTGCGATTTCCACCGAAGCCCTGATGTTCCAGTCCGGCTACCTGACCATTGCCAAAGAGAAGAATCTGGGCGGCAACATCATGTTTACACTCACCTACCCCAATCGTGAAGTCCGGGGCGCGTTGACAGGCAATATCCTGGGGCGTTGGGTCAAGAATCCGCAAAAGGCGGTACAGAGCAGTTTTGCCCTTTATGAAGCGCTGGAAGTCAATGACTTCGACCGC
>JAISQQ010000100.1 GCA_031274075.1 Accumulibacter sp. | reverse complement strand
CCCCCCCCCCCCCCCCCCCCCCCCCCCCCGCGCCCCCCCCCGCGCCAAGCCCCCCCCCGCCGCGGCCGCCCCGGGGGGCGCCCTGGCTCGGGGCGGGGGGCCGCGGGCCCGTTGGGGGGGGGGGGGGGGGGGCATGGGTTATATCCATTCCTTGCTTTGCCTGCGGCCCATGCAGGCCTTGGGGCGGGTTTCCTATTCCTGGTATCTGTGGCACTGGCCGGTATTGCTGCTGGGCGCGTCCGTTTATATGGAAGTGTCGCTGACCGGCAGGCTGGCCCTGGCGCTTTTATCGCTGCTGCTGGCCTGGATTTCGTACCGCTATGCGGAGCTACCGATCCGTCATAACGATTACTTGCTGCGACGGCCGGTTCTTACCGTGACGGGAACACTGGCGACGCTCGCCGCCGCAAGCGCGTTTTGTCTCGTTTATTGGGGCGGCCGGATCGAAACCAATCTTGCCGCTCCGGAATATAGCAAATTGATGGCGATACGATACGATCTGCCAGGGATTTATTCGATGGGCTGTGACGACTGGTTTCACAGCGCCGAGGTGAAAATCTGTCAATTTGGCGACGAGAACGCCTCCCGCACCGCGGTATTGATGGGCGACAGTATCGCCGGGCAATGGTTTCCCACGGTCGCCCGGCATTTTGTCCGCCCTGGCTGGAAATTGCTGGTCATTACAAAATCTTCCTGCCCCATGGTAGACAAGCCCTTTTTTTATCCGCGCATCGGCAGGGAATATGTCGAATGCGCAAGCTGGCGGGAGTCGGCATTGTCTCTCCTGGCTTCCATGCGACCCGAACATGTAGTGATGAGTTCAGCGGAAAATGGCATTTTCAGCCCGGAAGAATGGGAGGAAGGAACGCGCAAGGTACTGCAAACCCTTTCCCCGCACGTCGGCCGGATTACCTTGATCCGTGGAACGCTCGCGCTGCCGTTCGATGGTATCGAGTGTCTGGCAAGCAACGGCAAACTCGCGCAATTTTTGACCGATGGCAAACGCTGCCAGGCTTCGAGCGCGAACGCGCGCAGCGATGAAGTCTTTGCCGCTTTGCGGAAAGCGGCAAGCGCTTTCGACAACGCGCGCGTGCTTGACATGAACGACGCGATTTGTCCGCAAGGCCAATGCCGCGCGGAATTGAACGGGCAGATCGTGTTCCGAGACAGCCAGCATTTGACGGCTCGCTTCGCCGAGTATCTGGGTACTGAATTCGCGCAAAGGCTGGATGCGGACAAATAGACCAGAGGACAGAGTCCAGAGGACAGAAGACAGAAGACAGAAGACAGTTCGGTTACCGGGCGCTTCGCGCCCGCAAATATTACTGTCTTCCGTCTTCTGTCCTCTGGACCGAATTACGTTTCGTCCGCGAGGCGGCAGAACAGATTGCGGTCGCCGTAAACGTCGTCGATGCGGTTGACGCTCGGCCAGAACTTGTTGTCGCGCACGTAGGGCAGCGGGAAGACCGCTTCTTCGCGGCTGTAGGGGCGGTTCCATTCGGCGACGATGTCGGCTTGCGTGTGCGGGGCGTGCTTCAGCGGGTTGTCGTCGGCCGGCCAGACGCCTTGCTCGATCTTGCGGATTTCCTCGCGGATCGAAGTCATCGCCGCGATGAAGCGGTCGAGTTCGGCCTTCGATTCGGACTCGGTCGGCTCGACCATGATCGTCCCGGCGACCGGGAAGCTCACCGTCGGCGCGTGGAAGCCGTAATCCATCAGGCGCTTGGCGATGTCGATCTCGGCGACGCCGGTCGCCGCCTTGATCGGGCGGATGTCGAGGATGCATTCGTGCGCGACGCGGCCGTTCCTGCCGGTATAGAGCACCGGGTAGTGTTCGTTCAGCCGCGCGGCGATGTAGTTGGCGTTGAGGATCGCCGCTTCGGTGGCGTGCTTCAAGCCCTTACCGCCGAGCATGGCGATGTACATCCAGGCGATGGGCAGGATCGACGCCGAGCCCCAGGGGGCCGCGGAGACGGCGCCCTGTCCCCGGTTCGGGCGTTGCGCGCCACCGGCCGGCGGCACCGCGTGGTCGGGCAGGAACGGCGCCAGGTGGGCTTTCACGCCGATCGGCCCGACGCCCGGTCCGCCGCCGCCGTGCGGAATGGCGAAGGTCTTGTGCAGGTTCATGTGGCTGACGTCGGCGCCGATCAGCGCGGGCGAACTCAGGCCGACCTGTGCGTTGAGGTTGGCGCCGTCCATGTAGACCTGGCCGCCGTGGGTGTGGACGATGGCGCAGATTTCCCTGATCGCCTCTTCGAAGACGCCGTGCGTCGAGGGGTAGGTGATCATCAGGCAGGCCAGCCGCGGCGCGTGGAGTTCGGCCTTGGCCTTCAGGTCGGCGACGTCGACGTTGCCGTGCTCGTCGCAGTCGACGACGACGATCTCGAGGCCGGCCATCTGCGCGCTGGCGGGGTTGGTGCCGTGCGCCGATTTCGGGATCAGGCAGACCTGGCGCTGGCTCTCGCCGCGGCTGGCGTGGTAGCGGCGGATGGCCACGATGCCGGCGTATTCGCCCTGCGCGCCGGAATTCGGCTGCAGGCTGACGGCGTCGAAGCCGGTGATCGCTTGCAGCCAGTTCTCCAGTCCGCCGATCATTTCCAGGTAGCCCTGCGCCTGGTCGAGCGGGGCGAAAGGATGCAGGCCGGCGAATTCCGGCCAGGAAATCGGGATCATCGCGCTGGCGGCGTTGAGCTTCATGGTGCACGAGCCGAGCGAGATCATGGCGTGGTCGAGCGCCAAGTCCTTGTTCTGCAGGCGCTTCAGGTAGCGCAGCATTTCGTGCTCGCTGCGATGGCGGTTGAATACCGGATGCGTCAGGATGGCGTCGCCGCGGCGCAGACTGTCCGGGAGCAGCGCGTCCTGTTCTCGCGCGTGCGCGTCCAGGGCGTCGAGATCGACGGCAATACCGGCGACCAGCCGGATCAGCGCGGCGACGTCCTCGCGCGTCGTCCTTTCATTGAACGCCACGGTGAGCACACCGTGGCCGGCCTGCCGCAAGTTGTAGCCGGCGGCGAGCGCCGCCTGGTAGACGCAGGCGGCCCTCGCGCCGAGTTCGAGCCGCAGCGTGTCGAAGGCGTGCGTGTTGAGCACCGCGACGCCGGCGCGTTTCATGGCTTCGGCGAACATCGCGGTCAGCCGGTGGATGCGCTCGGCGATGGTGCGCAAGCCTTGCGCTCCGTGATAGACGGCGTACATGCCGGCCATGTTGGCGAGCAGCACCTGCGAGGTGCACAGGTTGGAATTGGCCTTTTCGCGGCGGATGTGCTGTTCGCGCGTTTGCAGCGCCATGCGCAGCGCCTTTTTGCCGCGCGCGTCGACCGAAACGCCGATGATGCGGCCGGGAACCGAGCGCTTGTACTCGTCGCGCGTGGCAAAGAAGGCGGCGTGCGGACCGCCGAAACCCATCGGCACGCCGAAACGCTGCGTCGAGCCGAGCGCGATGTCGGCGCCCATTTCACCCGGCGATTTCAACAGCACCAGCGCCATCGGATCGGCGGCGACGGCGACGATGCCGCCGCGCGATCTGACGGCGGCGATCGGCGCGGACAGGTCGGCGACCTCGCCGGCATCGTTCGGATACTGGAACAGCGCGCCGAAGACTTCCTGCCGCGCGGCTTCTTCCGGCGTACCGAAAACCAGTTCGAAAGCGAAGAAACCGGCGCGGGTCTTCAGCACGTCGATCGTTTGCGGAAAACAGCCGGCGTCGACGAAGAACAGATTCGATTTCGACTTGCTGACGCGCCGCGCCATGCTCATCGCCTCGGCGGCGGCAGTGGCTTCGTCGAGCAGCGAGGCGTTGGCGAGCGCCAGGCCGCTGAGGTCGATGACCATCTGCTGATAATTGAGCAGCGCCTCCAGACGCCCTTGGGCGATTTCAGCCTGGTACGGCGTGTAGGCCGTATACCAGCCCGGGTTTTCCAACACGTTGCGCAGGATCACCGACGGCGTCAGCGTGTCCGCGTAGCCCATGCCGATCAGCGACTTGTTGATCCTGTTCTTGGCCGCGACCTCCTTCAGCGCGGCCAGCGCCTCGGCTTCCGGACGCGCTTCCGCGAGCGGCGGCGGCGCGGGCAGGCGGATGGCGGCGGGGACGGTCTCTTCGATCAGCGCGTCCAGGCTGGGCGCGCCGATGGCCGAGAGCATGGCGGGAATGTCGTCAGACGAAGGGCCGACGTGGCGGCAGAGGAATTCCTCGCGGTTTTCGAGGATCGAGAGGGGCGGGTTCGGGAACATGGGCTATCCGGAGTGATGGCGGAATCGATTCCAGACCGGGCGGCGCGCGCCTGTACCGGGTCCGGCTCTTGGGAGGAACGGCGTCGCGCCGGCCTGACCGGCTATTCGGCCGCGCAGGCGGTGTAGGCGGCGGCGTCGAGCAGCGCGTCCAGGTCGGCGGCGTCGGCCGGCTGCATGCGGAACAGCCAGGCCGCGTAGGCGTCCTGGTTCACCGTTTCCGGCGCCTCGGGAACGCTGGCGTTGACGGCGACCACGGTGCCCGCGACCGGCGCGTAGACGTCCGAGGCGGCCTTGACCGACTCGACCACCGCGGCTTC
>JAISQQ010000456.1 GCA_031274075.1 Accumulibacter sp. | reverse complement strand
GCGTCCCAGCCGGTCACGTCGCCGACGTAGCGGCTGCGTCCGGATTCGGAATGGCCGCGCAGGTAGTTCTGCGTTTCGGCGGCGTGGTGGCGCTGGTAGAAGCCGTCGGTATAGCCGCGGTTGGCGAGTCCTTCGAGTTCGCCGAGCAGGCGCGGGTCGAAGGGACGCCCGGCGGCCGCGTCGTCGATGGCGCGGCGATAGACCTGCGCGGTACGCGCCGCGTAATACGGCGACTTGGTGCGCCCTTCGATCTTCAGCGCGTCGACGCCGATGCCGACCAGGCGCGGCACGTGTTCCAGCGCGCGCAGATCCTTCGAATTCAGGATGTAGGCGCCGTGCTCGTCCTCCTCGACGGGCATCCATTCTCCGCGGCGTTCGCCTTCCTCGAGCAGCCAGAGGTCGCCGGCGGCGTCTTGCGCCGCGGGCCTGAGGCGGTAATTCCAGCGGCAGGCGTTGGCGCAGCTTCCCTGGTTCGGATCGCGGCGCTTGAAGTAGCCGGACAGCAGGCATCGCCCCGAGTAGGCCACGCAAAGCGCGCCATGCACGAAGACTTCGAGTTCGACGCCGGGACACTCCTGGCGGATTTCGGCGATTTCGTCCAGCGACAGTTCGCGCGACAAGATGACGCGCGCGATGCCGAGCCGCTGCCAGAAACGCACGGCGGCAAAGTTGACGGTGTTGGCCTGTACGGAAAGATGCACCGGCATGTCCGGCCAGCGTTCGCGCGCCAGATCGATCAGGCCCGGATCGGCCATGATCAGCGCGTCGGGACCGAGCGCAACGGCGGGCGCCATGTCGGCGAGGTAGCTGCGCACCTTGACGTTGTGCGCCACGACGTTGCTGACCAGATAGAACTTCCGGCGCAGGCCGCGCACCTCGGCGATGGCCTGCGCCAATCGTTCCAGGCCGCCGAATTCGTTGTTGCGCACCCGCAGGCTGTAGCGCGGCTGGCCCGCGTAGACCGCGTCGGCGCCGAAGGCGAGGGCGGCGCGCAGCATCGCCAGCGAACCGGCGGGGGCGAGCAGTTCAGGGACGGGACGGGCGGCGGCGGGCAACATGGCGCTTTCCGGGTAGAATGCGGCGAACCACGGATTCTAACAGCCGCCCTTCATGCCAGACACTTTCCCCGAAGACATACTGATCAACTTCACGCCGCAGGAAACCCGCGTCGCGGTCATGTACCAGGGCGTGGTGCAGGAATTGCACATCGAACGCGTGGCCAGCCACGGCCTCGTCGGCAACATCTACATCGGGCGCGTCGTGCGCATCCTGCCCGGAATGCAATCGGCGTTCGTCGACGTCGGCTTGCAGCGCACCGCGTTCCTGCACGCCGCCGACATCTGGGAACCGCGCAACGCCGGCGAAGCCGCGCGTCCGATCGAGCGCATCCTGCACGAGGGCCAGAGCGTCGTCGCGCAGGTCATCAAGGACCCCATCGGCACCAAGGGCGCGCGGCTGTCGACGCAGATTTCGGTCGCCGGACGCCTGCTCGTCCACCTGCCCCAGGAAAAGCATATCGGCATCTCCCAGCGCATCGAAAACGAGAGCGAGCGCGACGCGCTGCGCGAACGGATCGCCCGGCTCGTTCCCGGCGGCGAGCCAGGCGGCTACATCGTGCGCACCATGGCCGAGGGTTCCACCGACGAGGAACTGTCCAACGATATCGAATACCTGCGCCGGCTGTGGTATGACATCCAGTCCGAAGCGAAGAAGCTGGCCCCGCCCGCCCTGCTGTACCAGGAACTGCCGCTCGGCCTGCGCGTGCTGCGCGATTTCGTCAATGCCAACACCATGCGCATCGTCATCGACTCGCGCGAGAATTTCCAGAAACTGTCGTCGTTCGCCAAGGAATACACGCCCGCGGTGCAGCCGCTGCTCAACCACTACATCGGCGAGCGCCCGCTGTTCGACCTGTACGGCATCGAACAGGAAATCGAAAGGGCGCTGGCCCGGCGCGTCGACCTGAAATCCGGCGGCTACCTGATTTTCGACCAGACCGAGGCGATGACCACCATCGACGTCAACACCGGCGGTTTCGTCGGCGTGCGCAATTTCGACGAGACGGTGTTCAAGACCAACCTCGAAGCGGCGCATACCATCGCCCGCCAACTGCGCCTGCGCAACCTCGGCGGGATCATCATCATCGACTTCATCGACATGGACGGCGAAGAGCACAAGGCGGCGGTGCTCGACGAATTCAACAAGGCGCTGGCCAGCGACCACACGCGCCTGACGGTCAACGGCTTCACCGCGCTCGGCCTCGTCGAAATGACGCGCAAGCGCACGCGCGAATCGCTGGCGCACATCCTGTGCGAGGAATGCCCCACCTGCAACGGCCGCGGCGAAGTCAAGACCGCGCGCACCGTGTGCTACGAGATCCTCCGCGAACTGCTGCGCGAAGCCCGGCAGTTCAACGCCCGCGAGTTCCGCATCCTGGCCAGCGTGGCCGTGACCGACATCTTCCTCGACGAGGAATCGCAAGGGCTGGCCATGCTTTCCGACTTCATCGGGAAACCGATATCGCTCAAGGCGGAACCCAGCTACACGCAGGAACAATACGACATCGTCCTGCTGTGATCCGGCCGGGGAAGCTCGCCTGAACCGCGTTCGACGCTCAAGATCACGGAGGGGCGGAACGGGATTCATCGGGCGGGTAAATCACGCGTAGCCGCCAAGTTCCTGTC
>JAISQQ010000419.1 GCA_031274075.1 Accumulibacter sp. | reverse complement strand
CAGTAATTCTTGCGGCGGCTTCGCCGCCGGTAACTGAACTGTCACCTGCCCCCTGTTACCTGACACCTGTCACCTGTCACCCACGCAACAGCCAGCGGCGGAACAGCCAGCTGCGCGGCGGCTCTACGCCGGTGCGCACGAAGGCCAGCGGGCTCGGTTCGAGCAGGAAGCGCCGTTGCAGTTCCCTTTCGCCGCGCTGTCCGGCAAACAGGATGCGGTCGCCGGACAGCAGGCGGGTGTCTTCCGCCGGCAGCGGGATCTCCTGCTTCTTGCGCAGCAGCAGCAGCGGCACGGCCTGGATTCGCTCGGGCGGTTTTTCCGGGTTGACCAGGATATCGCCGATCGTCAGCGGCGGATCGACTTCCGGCGCCAGCGCTTCGCGCAGGCCGGGGTACGAGGCGTAGCAATCGAAGCCCCACAGGAACGGCACCTTGTCCCCGACGTGCTGTTCGAGCAGCGCGGCGGTCTGCTGCGCCAGTTCGCCCGAATCCTCGTCCAGGTGCCGGAGAAAACGGATGAGCAGCGGCGAGGTGAGCAATTGCCGCACCTTGTGCGAGACGACTTCCGCCTGGATGAAGCGCAGGTTCGCCATCGAGGCGTCGATCAGGCTGGCGTTGGCGGCGTTCGCTTGCCGGATGACCACGTAGATGCCGGAATTGAGCGAACGCGCCCGGGTCACCATCGCCAGATTCAGGGCGTCGCTGTCGGTACACACGACGATCCCGACCGCCTTGCCGATCTCTTCCATCACCGTTTCGCGCGGCGTCTCGCCCTTGTAGCGAAAGGCCGCGTTCTCTCCCTGCTGGCTGGAATCGAACTCGACGCGCGTGCAGCTCATGCCCGCGCCGTGGAACGCGGCGACGAAATAGTCGGAAAAGCTGCCCGAACCGGCGACCACCCAGTGCCCTTTCGGCAGGTTGAGCGGCTCCGGGCAGGCGCCTCCGGGCAGGCCGGAGAGCCATTCGACCACTCGCAGGCGCTCGGGCGACCCCATGTCCCGGCGGATGTTGTTGGCGAAGCTCTGGAACGGATTGATCGGCTCGATGTTGCGGAACGGTTCGAGATTGCTCTGCGCCATCGGCGTGTGCACCCGGGTGATGATGCGCAGCGAGGGATTGAGCACCACCCCGCAGATGGCGACCGACTGGTTGCTGTCGTCGCCTCCGGCGAGCGCCACCATGGCCTGGCACTTGCGGTGCGTCACGCCGGCGTCGACCAGCACCTCCGGCAGGCGGCCGTCCGCGGCGAGAAACAGCGGCGGATACTGGTATTCCTCGATCTCGATGCTCGCCGCGCGCTCGCCGCGTATTTCGACCAGCACCATGCGCTGCCCCATGCGGTCGAGCATGCGCGCCAGCAGGATGCCGCTCTGCCCGTAGCCCACGATGAGCACGAACGGCTCCTGCATCGCCGTGACGCGGCGGGCGAAACGGCGGCGCGCGAGCGCGTCGCGCAGCGTCTGATCCTGCGACATCTGGAAGACGCTGCCCAGCGTGTAGGCCCAGGCCACGACGCACAGATAAATGCAGACTACTGTCCAGGCCCGCTGCGGATCGGTGAGGGGGTAGGGAAGCTCGCCGAAACCGATGGTGGTCGCCGTGTAGCTGATGAAGTACAGGGCGTGAAAGACGCCCAGGCGAACGATCTGTCCGTGCTCGTCGACGCCGGGAATCAACACCAGCCCCCACACTGAAACGGCGTAGGCGACGATCAGCGCGATCAGCGGCCGGCGCAGCCGGCGCAGGATGACGAACAGGACGTCGTTCAAGCGCCTTCTTCCCGTTCAGCGCGTCTGGTGCAAGGTCTCGCTGATCAGCAGAATCACCGAAATCAGGTTGGCCACGAGCGCGCCGCCGCTGAGCGAAACGATGGTCGCCATCGTCCCTCCGTCCATGGCCAACTGGTTGATGTTCACATGCCACATCCAGACCATGGAAGCCGCCAGCAATTGCAGCGTGGCCACCATGCTGGTCGCCAGGTGCGTGGCGCCGATATGCGTGCGGTCGCCGAACTTCAGCACCAGGGTGATCAGGTTGATCACCACCGCGGCGAACAGATGCCCGGCGTCGTGCTCGGCGACATCGCTCAGAACGCCGATGAAGAAACCGAAATTCACCGTACAGGCGAAAATCACGAAGAAACCGAAAATGACCTTTTCCAGATTCATGAACGCTCCTGGCTCCTGCCTCCTGCCTTTGCGCGACATGATACGGTCTCCGGTTTGGGCTGTAAACGCCGCGGACGCCGCGAACAGCGCTTGCCAAATCTTTTTTTGCTATGATAGGAACCTTGGCCGGCCAGCGGCTCTCCTATACATCACCCCCCATCCGTCCATCCGTCCATCCGTTATTTCCATCACCCACGAGGCCTCCCCATGAGTGAACACATTCACTATGTTACCGACGATACGTTCGCGGCCGAGGTGCAGCAGTCGCCCCTGCCGGTTCTCCTCGATTTCTGGGCGGAATGGTGCAGCCCCTGCAAGATGATCGCGCCCATTCTCGATGAACTCGCGGGCCAGTACGCCGGCCGCGTCAAGATCGCCAAGCTGAACGTCGACGAAAATCCGGCCACCACGGCCAGCTTCAGGGTGCAAAGCATCCCGACCCTGATACTGTTCAAGAACGGCAACATCGAAGCCACCCAGAGAGGCGCGCTGCGGAAGCCGCAACTCGCCGCGTTTATTGACAGCCACCTGTAAAATCGCTACGCTCCCGCCTGAAAATTTCCGGTCGTGCTCGGAGAACAGCAACAAACCGGCCCGACCGGCGCTTTCAGGCTTTGATCGAGTGCGTGATCCCGTAGCCGTAGCCCGTCCGCAGTAGCCATCCCGGTTTTTTCCAATACCACTTCCCGGCCAAACTTTCCGTTTTCGTCATCTGTGCGACGAATTCCGGTTTATCCGGTTTTTCTTTTCCCGACTTTATCCATGCATCTATCCGAACTCAAGGCTTTTCATGTCAGCCAGTTGCTCGACATGGCCGTGGCCAACGACATCGAAGGCGCCAACCGGCTGCGCAAGCACGAACTGATCTTCGCCCTGCTCAAGAACCAGGCCAGGAAAGGCGAGACCATCTTCGGCGACGGCACGATGGAAACGCTGCCGGACGGCTTCGGTTTCCTGCGCTCGCCCGACACTTCGTATCTCGCCAGCACCGACGACATCTACGTCAGTCCGAGCCAGATCCGCCGCTTCAACCTGCGCACCGGCGACACCATCGAGGGCGAAATCCGCACGCCGAAGGACGGCGAGCGCTACTTCGCGCTGGTCAAGGTCGACCGCATCAACGGCGAAGCGCCGGAAGCCTCGAAGAACAAGATCCTGTTCGAGAACCTCACGCCGCTGCATCCGGAGCAGCACATCCGCCTCGAACGGGACATCCGCGGCGAGGAAAACATCACCTCGCGCATCATCGACATCATCGCCCCGATCGGCAAGGGCCAGCGCGGCTTGCTGGTGTCCAGCCCGAAGAGCGGCAAGACGGTGATGATGCAGCACGTCGCGCACGCCATCACCGCCAACCATCCGGACATCACGCTGATCGTCCTCCTGATCGACGAGCGTCCCGAAGAAGTGACCGATATGACGCGCTCGGTGCGCGGCGAGGTGGTCGCCTCGACCTTCGACGAACCGGCGACCCGCCACGTGCAGGTGGCCGAAATGGTCATCGAGAAAGCCAAGCGCCTCGTCGAACACAAGAGGGACGTGGTCATCCTGCTCGACTCGATCACCCGCCTGGCGCGCGCCTACAATACCGTGCAGCCGGCCTCCGGCAAGGTGCTCACCGGCGGCGTCGACGCTAACGCCCTGCAAAAACCCAAACGCTTCTTCGGCGCGGCGCGCAACATCGAGGAAGGAGGGTCGCTGACCATCATCGCCACCGCGCTGATCGATACCGGCAGCCGCATGGACGACGTGATCTACGAGGAATTCAAGGGCACCGGCAACATGGAGATCCATCTCGACCGGCGCATGGCCGAAAAAAGAGTCTACCCGGCGATCAACGTCAACCGTTCCGGCACGCGCCGCGAAGAACTGCTGCTGATGCCGGACGTCCTGCAAAAGATGTGGGTGCTGAGGAAGCTGCTCTACAACATGGACGACCTGGAAGCCATGGAATTCCTCCTCGACAAGATCAAGGCCACCAAGAACAACGCCGAGTTCTTCGACTCCATGCGGCGCTGATTTCCAGAGGACAGAGGACGGAA
>JAISQQ010000390.1 GCA_031274075.1 Accumulibacter sp. | reverse complement strand
GTCAGATCAGGTTATCGCGCGTCACGCCGTCGCGCTTGATGGCCCGGCGGAGCTGGTCGAGCGCTTCGATCTGGATCTGGCGCACGCGTTCGCGGGTCAGGTTGAGATCGGCGGCTACCTCCTTGAGCGTGCTGATTTCGGCGCCGCCCAGGCCGTAGCGTCTTTCCAGGACGCGGCGCTGCCGCTCCGTCAGTTGCCCCATCCATTGGCTTACCAGGTCTCCGATCTCCGCCGATTGCAGCAGTTCTTCCGGATCGAGCGCCTTTTCGTCGGCGATGGCGTCGGCGATGGTGTGTTCGGGATCGACTTCCAGGGGCGCGTCGAGCGAGGCGATGTGCTCGTTCAGCGTGATCGCGCGGCGCACCTCCTCGACCGGGCGGTCGAGGAGGTGCGCGATCTGGTCGATCTGGGTTTCCTTGCCGCTGGCCATTTCCAGGTGGCGGAGGGCGCGCAGCACCAGGTTGATTTCCTTGACCACGTGCACCGGCAGGCGGATGGTCCGCGACTGGTTCATGATGGCCCGCTCGATGCTTTGGCGAATCCACCAGGTGGCATACGTCGAGAAGCGGAAACCGCGCTCCGGATCGAATTTCTCGATCGCGTGGATCAAGCCGAGGTTCCCTTCCTCGATCAGGTCGAGCAGGGGAATTCCGCGGCTCAGGTAATGCTTGGCGATATTCACCACCAGCCGCAGGTTGTGCTCGATCATCTTCTGCCGCGCCACGAAATCGCCGGTGCGCGCCCGGTACGCCCAGGCGTATTCTTCCTCCGGCGTGAACAGCGGCTTGGCGCCGATCTCGTTCAGGTAATGCTGGGTGACGTCGTTGAGCAGCTCGATTTCGGGCGGCGAGCCGCTGCCTTCCTCGCGGGGATCGGGATCGGGATCGACGAAGAAGCCATCGTCGCCGCTTTCCTCCCGAGGCGCTTCGTTCGTCAGATCGGCCTCCTGGCCGGCGTTCGTTCCCATCGTCAACGCGGCGGCAGATATTTCAGCGGATCGACGGGCGTGCCCCGGCGGCGGACCTCGAAATGCAGCTTGACCTGGTCCGCGTCGGTATTGCCCATTTCCGCGATTCTCTGCCCCTTGTTCACCGACTGCCCTTCCTTGACCAGGATGTTCTGGTTGTGCGCGTAGGCGGTCAGGTAGGTGGCGTCGTGCTTGATGATCACCAGCTTGCCGTAGCCGCGCAAGCCGGTGCCGCTGTAAACGACCTTGCCGTCGCCCGCGGCGATGACCGGATCGCCGGCCTTGCCGGCGATATCGACGCCCTTGTTGCCGTTTTCGCTGAAGGTGGCGACGATCTTGCCGCTGGCCGGCCAGATCCACGGAAGCGCGTTGCCGCCCGCCGCCGCGGGAGGCTTGGCCACGGGACTCTCGTCGGGTTTCGGCGTTGGCGTCGGCGTCGGCGCTGGCGTCGGCTGCCCGCCACTTCGCGCCGCCGCCAGCGCCTGGTCGGAGTACGGCTCCTTGCCGGCTTTCGGCTCGCGCTTGAGCTTATCCGTATTCCCGCCCGAATCCGGCTTCCCGCCCGAATCCGGCCGCTGGCCGACGACGGGAGCGCCGCCGATCGGGCGGACGACGACGTCGTCGGAACTCACCGGCGCGGTGGTCGCCACGCCCGGCGCGGCCGGGTCCGAAAGCGGCCGCACCCGGAGCACCCTTCCCACCGCCAACTGATCGGGATTTTCGATCGCGTTGAGCGCGATCAGTTCGCGAAAGTCCAGGTTGTGCTCGCGGGCAATGCTGTAGAGCGTGTCGCCGCTCTTGACGGTGTAGGTGGTCACTGTCGACTGGGTGGGCTCCATCTGCCCGCTCGGTTCGGCGACCGGCGCGGGCGACTTGGAGGCGCAGGCGGAAAGCCCGAGCGCGAGAATGACCAGGGCAAGGGTGCCGACGCCGGGGAAAGAACCATTCTTTTTCATGCGAGTCCTGGAAGTAGCGGAACGAAACGAACACCGTCCAGACGAGTTTCGACATAAGCTTCAGCGCGCCGTTCGATCAGCACCAGACGCTGATCATCGGAACCCAGCGGCAGGAGCATTCTGCCACCAAGCGCCAGTTGCTGCAAAAGCGCGGGCGGCGCGCTCTGCGCCGCGGCGGCGGCGATGATGGTGTCGAACGGAGCGGCCTCGGGAAGGCCGAGCCGGCCGTCGGCGTGTTTCAGGCGCACGCGGAACTCACGGATGGCGCGCAGGTTGAGCTTGGCCCGCGCCAGCAGCGGCTCGATCCGTTCGAGCGCGTAGACGTCGCGCGTCAATTGCGCCAGCACGGCCGCCTGGTAGCCGCTGCCCGCGCCGACTTCGAGCGTCTTGCCCAGGCCGTCGCGCCCGTCGCGCAGGATCTCGATCATGCGCGCCACGACGAACGGCTGCGAGATGGTCTGCGCGAAGCCGAGCGGCAGGGCCGTATCCTCGTAGGCGCGCGCCGCCAGGGCTTCCTCGACGAACAGGTGGCGCGGCACGGCGGCCAGCGCCGCCAGCACGCCTTCGTCGCGGATACCCTGCTCGCGCAGGCGTTCGATCATGCGCGAACGGGTGCGCAGGGAGGTCATGCCGACCCCGGCGGCGCTGCGCGTCATGACGGCAACCATGAACGCACCAGGGCGAGCTGCGCGTTGTGCGTCAGATCGATCTGCAAGGGCGTGATCGACACCCGCCGGCCGGCGACGGCGTGAAAATCCGTCTCCTCGCCGGCGTCCTGCGCCTCGCCCGCGGCGCCGACCCAGTACACCGTTTCATTGCGCGGCGTGAGCGTGCGCACCACCGATTCGGCCTTGTGCCTTTTGCCGAGACGGGTGACGCTCCAGCCGTCCAGGGCATCGTAGGGGACGTCCGGCACATTGACGTTGAGCAGCACCGGCTCGCCGATTTGCCTTTGCCGGATCATCTCCACGACTTCCAGCGCCACCCGCGCCGCCGTCTCGTAGTACACGCCCGCCTTGCTGCACAGCGACACCGCGACCGACGGCACGCCCAGAAGATAGCCCTCGGTCGCCGCGGCGACGGTCCCCGAGTAGATCGTGTCGTCGCCCATGTTGGCGCCGTTGTTGATCCCGGACACCACCATGTCGGGCATGGCGTCGAGCATTCCGGTGACGGCCAGATGCACGCAGTCGGTCGGCGTGCCGTTGACATAGTAGAAACCGTTCGCCGACTGCCTCAACGACAGCGGCCGGTCCAGCGTCAGGGAATTGCTGGCGCCGCTGCGGTCCCGCTCGGGCGCGACCACGGTGATTTCGGCGACCGCCGACAGCGCGCGCGCGAGATGTTCGATGCCAGGGGCGAAATAACCGTCGTCGTTGCTCAACAGAATGCGCATATCAACCCAAAAATGCGATGCCCGAAAACCGGCCGCTCGCCGCTTCCAGGGGATCGTTTCAAGCAAGTCCCTCATGGCCTGCCGGGGAAATTATACGGGGATTCCAAAACGACGGGAAAACGGCGACGGCAAAGCGCGTCATTCATTGATCCGCGGGGGCGCAAAGAAGCGCCGCGAAGCGCGCGGGCGATCGCCGCAAGGCTTTTGCCGGCAAGGCAGCGAAGTATATTGGCAGTGGAGTATATTATCGGGCGTCCCATGGTCATTCCCGGATTTGGCCTTTTCCGCCAGGTCGTGTTGTGCCAACCGAATCGAACGACGATGATCTCTTCTACCAAACAGTGCCCCGAATGCAAGGGCTCCCATTGCCGGAAATCACGCTGGAATTCGTCCGAGGAAAAGCAGAGCCACCCTGGACTCAGTCCGTACCGCTGCCTCGACTGCTCGCATCGTTTCCTGACGCCGAGCGGGAAGGAGGACAGCTCGGTAAAACGCTGGGTCGTGCTGATCGTGACGCTGGCCGTCGGCATGATCGTCACCCTGTTCGCCGTGCCGCTCTCGATGGGGCCGGATTCCCTGATCCTGTCCGTGGTGCCGTCGAACGACGTGATCGACGATTCGGAGATCAAGAAGGCGGCGGAGAACGGCGATCACGCCGCGCAATTCAAGCTCGGCGAGGCGCTCTTCCAGGACCCGGCGCGCACCGACAAGACCCTGACCCAGGCCATGTACTGGCTGGAGGCCGCGGCCAAGGGCGGCAACGCCGAAGCCATGGTCTACCTGGGACGCCTGCTGCGCCGGGGCGTCGGCGTGATGCAGAACTTTGCCCAGGCTTCCTTCTGGATCCAGGCCGCGGCCCGGCACGGCCACCCCGAGGGAATGCTGGAAATGGGCCGCCTGTACCGCGACGGCATGGGCGTCAGGAAAGACCTGATCAAGGCCTACGTATGGTTCAACCACGCGGCGGCGGCGCGCAACATCGAAGCGGTGAGCGAACGCGAGGCGATCATGCACATCCTGACGCTCAGTGAATTGGAAGAAGCGCAACGGCTCTCGCTGCTGCA
>JAISQQ010000389.1 GCA_031274075.1 Accumulibacter sp. | reverse complement strand
AAACAGCTTCTAAACCGTCAGATCGATCTGCTGGATGCTGCCGGCGCCTCCGTTTTCCCGGAGATAGACGCCGCTTGCCCGGATCTGGCCCAGGAGCTTGTTGTTTCCGTCCTTGACGGCGAAGGGCGAGGAGACGCTGGCGAGGCTGATCGCGCCGACGTTCGCGTCCTTGAGCGAATACAGGGTATTGCCGCCCGCGCTGTCGCGGATCCACACCGACAATTGCGCGTAGGCCGCGTCGTTTTCGTCGATCCAGCCGTTGTCGTCGTCGTCGAGCGCGGCCAGTTCGGCGAATCCGTTGCCCGTCCGCGCGCCGAACAGTTCGAAACCATCGTTGATCTCGCCGTCGCCGTTGCGGTCGAAAGACAGGAAGCCGCTGCCGCCGGCCAGGAAATTGATTTGCTCGCTGGCTTTGCCGTCGGCATTGAGGTCGAAGAAAAAGCGCTGGCTGGTGAGCTGCGCGGCGTTGCCGGAAAAATTGATCACCAGGGGATCGGTCGTCTGGGGGGCGGCGTCTCCCAGGCGGATGCTGACGTCGGATTCCATGTGATAGCTGCGCGACATGGACAGCGACAGCTTGAAGCCGATGCTCTTTCCGTCCGCCGTCCGCACCACGCCGCTGGCGGTGAACGAAGTCTGCTCGGCCTCCGTGTAGGACTCGTGGCGATCGTATTCGACGCCGAAGCCGGCGCGGGACGCTGCGGCCGGAGTGGCGCTCCCCGGTGTCGGCGCGTTGCCCAGCGAGCTGGCGTCGAAGACGTCGACTTCCTTGCCGGTCAAGCGGGCCAGCAAATGGCGAATCATGAGATATACGGGGTCCTGCCCGGCGGCTTCGATGGCCTGGCTCAGGGCCGTGCCGTCCGCGGCCTGGGCGGCGCGCCCTGCGTCCGAGATGCTGACGCTGTCGGCGGGCGCCGCGACCGCGCCGCCGTCGCCGAAATCCGGCCGCCGGTCGCCGATCCACATGCGCATGGATTCCGAAACTTCGTGTTGCTGCAATTGGCTGTGGCTCGATTCGAGCTGCAGCGCCGAGTCGGCGATCTTCATGGATTCGTCCTTTTCAAAAGTGATTTATTTCAAGCCGTATTGGGAACTTAACGGCGAGAAGGACGAAATCTTGAGAGTTTTTTTTCCGGCAAGAAAAAATCCGGCAAGCCGTTGATTTCAAACAGGATTGGATCAACGCGTCGGCCAGCCTTGCAGATGCCGCAGGGCCAGCGTCTTCAGCGCCCGGATCCAGTCCTCGTTTTCGTTCAGGCAGGGGATGGGGAAAAACTCCTGGCCGCCGGCGGTCAGGAAGAGGGATTTTCCGACGACGGCGATTTCTTCGAGCGTTTCCAGGCAGTCGGAGGGGAATCCGGGGCAGAGCACGTCAACGCGCCGGATTTTCTGCCTGCCGAGATTTTCGAGCAGCTCGGCGGTATACGGCCGCAGCCATCGCGTGAAGCCGAAGCGCGACTGGAAAGAGACGGCGCAAGCCTCGTCGTCGAGGTTCAGGACGCGGGCGAGCAGGCGGCCGGTGAGCAGGCACTCGTCATGGTAGGGGTCGCCCCGCTCGACGGCTTTTGCCGGCATGCCGTGGAAGCTCATGACCAGGCGGTACGAGGATTCCGGACGGCCATGCGCCGCCCAGTGCCGGCGGACGCTCGCGGCGAGCGCGGCGACGTACTCCGGTTCCCGGGCGAAGCCGCGCACCATGCGCAGTTCCGGCCGCTTGCGCACCGAGCCGGCCCAGCGGAAGGCGGCGGCGAAGGCGCTGGTGGTGGTGCTGGCGGAGTGTTGCGGATAGAGCGGCAGCAGCAGGATGCCCGTGCAGCCCTCGGCCGCGAGCCGGCTCAACACCTCTGGAATCGACGGCTGGCCGTAGCGCATCGCGTAGTCGACGCGCACGCTGTGTCCCGACTGGCCAAAAAAGCCGTGCAGCAGCTTGGCCTGCATTTCCGTATGCCATTTGAGCGGTGAGCCTTCGGCGGTCCAGATGGCGGCGTAGCGCGCGGCGAGCTTCCGCGGACGGAGTTTGAGCACGATGCCGTGGAGAATCGGCCACCAGAGAATCCGCGGGATTTGCACCACCCGCGGATCGGACAGGAGTTCCAGCAGATAGCGGCGGATGGCCGGCGCGGTCGGCGCGTCGGGCGTGCCGAGACTGATCAGCAGCACCGCCGTCCTGCCGGTTTCCCCGGAACGCGGCGCGGGCGACGGCACGGACGACGGCGGCGGCATCAGGGATTGGCCTGCTGGGTCAAGGCCGAGGAGAGCAGCTTGGCGGTGATGTCGACGATCGGGATGACGCGCTCGTAAGCCATTCGCGTCGGCCCGATGACCCCGACGGAACCGACGATCTGGCCGTCGACCTCGTAAGGCGCGGTGACCACGCTGCATTCGTCGAGCGGCGCGAGCCCGGATTCGCCACCGATGTAAATCTGGATGCCGTCGGCCCGGTGCGACAGATCGAGCAGTTGCATCAGCGCCGTGCGCTGTTCGAAGAGATCGAACAGATCGCGCAGGCGCTTCATGTTGGAGAACAATTCCTCGACTTCCAGCAGGTTGCGCTCGCCCGAGATGACGTACTGGTCGTCGGATCGGTTCAGCGCGTCGTCGCCCGCCGCCAGTGCCGCGGTCATCAGGTTTTGCAGGTCGCCGCGCAGCTTGCGCAGATCCTCCCTGACGCGGTTGCGGATCTGTTCAAAGTCCTGGCCGGCGAAATACTGGTTCAGGTAATTGGTGGCCACGACCAGCTCCGAGGCGGAATAGGGGCGCTCGGTAAACAGGATGCGGTTCTGCACGTCGCCGTCCGCGGTCACCAGGATCAGCAGGATGCGTTTTTCCGACAGGCTGACGAACTCCATCTGCCGGATGCGCTGCGATTTGCGCCTCGGCGTGAACACGATGCCGGCAAAATGGGTGAATCCGGAAAGCAACTGCGAAGCGTTGTTGATCAGATCCTTCGGCTGCGACGGATGCAGACGGCCTTCGATGGCGTGGATCTTTTCGCTCTCCAGCGGCTGCATGGTCAGCAGGCTGTCGACGAAGAAGCGATAGCCGCGCGGCGTCGGCACCCGGCCGGCCGAGGTGTGCGGACTGGCGATGAGACCCAGGTCCTCCAGGTCGGCCATCACGTTGCGCACCGTCGCCGCCGACAGGTCCAGCCCGGAATACTTCGAAAGCGCGCGCGAACCGACCGGCTGTCCATCCGTGATATAGCGTTCGATCAGCGTCTTGAGCAGAGTCCGGGAGCGTTCGTCGAGCATGGGATCGATTCTACAAAAGAAAGTGGGGAATTGATAAGCCCGGCGCTGACGATCCGCCGGCCACTACCCATTCTCCCATTCTGCTTCGTTTTGCCGACCCGCCGCCCGATTTACGCGCCAGACTGGATTTCATTATGGACAGCAACTACTCCCACGACCCGCCGCCAACGCTTCCCGCCCGCCGCCCCTTGCCTCCGGTCATGGCGGGCGGCGACCACGGCAGCATCCGCAACCCCGTCATCCGGACTTCGCCTCTTTCTTCCGGGCGCGCAGGATGGAGAGCGCCAGGGGCATGAGGATGCTGAGAACGCTCAGGATGAACAGTCCCAGGGTGATGGGGCGCTGGAAGATGTCGAACATGTTGTCGTAAACCTGGCCGATGCGCAGCAGCTCACGGTCGGCGATCGGGCCCAGGATGATGCCAAGCACCAGCGGCATGATTGGAAATTCATTGCGCTTCAGGAACCAGCCTACGATGCCGAAGGCGAGCATCAGCCCCGCGTCGAACACGGCATTGCGGTAGGAAAAAGTGCCGAGCACGGTGAACAGCACGATGCAGGGCAGGAGGTATTTGACGGGCAGCTTGATGAGGCGCGCGGAGAACAGGCAGAGGAGCGTTCCCATGACGAGCATGACGAACTGCTGCATGAACAGCGAGGAAATGCTGGCGTAGATGATTTCCTTGTTGTCTATGAACAGGCGTGGCCCGGGAATCCAGCCCTGGATCATCAACGCGCCCAGCAGCATGGCGGTGGAGGCGCTGCCGGGAATGCCAAGCACCAGCATGGTGGCGAGCGCGCCGCCCTCGGAGGAGCTGCTCGCGGTTTCCGAGGCGATGATGCCTTCGGGAATCCCGGTGCCGAACTCGGCGTACTTCTTCGACAATTGTTTGCTCTGGTTGTAGCTGAGCAGGCTGGCGATGGTGGCGCCGGCGGCGGGCATGACGCCGACGACGACGCCGATGGTGGCGCAGAAGAAGACCTGGAAGGGCCTGGTGATCAACATCCAGCCGCTGCGGACGATGCGCCTGATGTCGATGCGGGTGTCCGACGTCTCGACCACGAATCCGCGGGCGGACAGGTTGAACAGTTCCGGTATGGCGAGGAAGCCGATCAGCGCCGGAATCAGCGGAATGCCATCGAGCAGATGGTAGCTCCCCATGGTGCCGCGTATGGCCCCGGACGGACTCATGCCGATGGTGCCCAGCAGGATGCCCACCAGCCCGGCGAATACGCTCTTGAGAATGTTGCTGGACAGGCTGCCGACTACGGACAGGCCGAAAATGGCCACCATGAACATTTCCGAAGGCCCGAACTGCAAGGAGAGATTGGCCAGCGGCTCCATGACCATGACCAGGAAAACGCAGCCGATCAGGCCGCCGGCGACGGAACTGTAGAGCGCGACTCCCAGCGCCTCTTCCGATTGCCCCCTGAGGTTCATGGGGTAGCCGTCCAACACCGTGGCGACGTTGGCCGGGGAGCCGGGGGTGTTGATCAGGATGGCCGTGATGGCGCCGCCGAACAGGCCGCCGCTATAGATGGACAGCAGGAAGACCAGGGCCGGCAAGGCGGACATGTTGTAGGTAAACGGCAGCATCAGGGCAATGCCCATGCTGCCGGTCAGGCCGGGCAAGGCGCCGAGGATGAGGCCGAAGGTTACGCCGCCGAACATCAACAAAAAATAGCCCGGCTCGAAAATCATTCCGAACCCGCGGATAAAAGCCTGAAACTCTTCCATGGCTCACTCCGAAACATTCATGTGAAGATGGGATGAAGACGATGATTCCGGCGTCCGGCGCGTCTCGGCGGCTAGAAGCCGAAGAACCCGACCGGCAATTCGACGCCAAACGCATAGACGAAGATGAGGTAAAGCGCCAGCGAGACGCAGACGGGCATGGCGTACAGGATCAGCTTGTTTTCGACTTTGGACAGGAGCAGGGCGAAGAAAATGAACAGCGTCGCCGAAACCAGGAAACCCGCGTAGGGCAGCGCCGCCACCAGCGCCACGGAGAGAGCGGCAAAGGAAAGGATTTTCTTCAAGGACTCTTTTTCACCGACCCGGCCCGCTTCACTGTTTTTCTTGCGCAGAATGTCCCAGAGATCGGTCGCGGCATTGATGAGGAACAACACCGCCAGCATGTAGAAAACGGGTTTGATCAGCATCAGGTCCTGCTCCCGCTGGCCGCGCACCTCCAGGAAGTAGGCCAGGGCCAGCAGCAGAAGCACGAACGGGACGCCTATGCGTTGCGCGATTTGCAGCATCATGCGCGTATCCTCCACTCGGTCATGT
>JAISQQ010000376.1 GCA_031274075.1 Accumulibacter sp. | reverse complement strand
GGGGGCGCGGAACGCCAGCCACCAGCCGCCGGCCAGTCCGACGCCCCAGAAGGCGGCGACGTGCACCAGCATCGGCAGGAAGGTGATCTTGTAGCCGCGCAGGGCGTGGGCGGCGACTGTCTGCGCCGCGTCGAACAACTGGTTGGCGGCCAGATAAATGAATAGCGACAGGCACACGCCGCGCAGGACCGGGTCGCTGGTATAGGCGTCGACCAGCGCCTCCCTGGCGAGCCACAGGGCGACGCCGAACAGCAGCGACGCCAGGCTGGCGATGGACAGGCCGGCCAGGGCGGAGGTGCGGGCGCGCTCCCAGTCGTGCGCGCCGGCGGCCTGGCCGACGCAGGTCAGCGTGGCCAGCGCCAGGGAAAGCGGCAGCATGTAGCAGACTCCCGCCAGGTTGGCGACGATGCGATGACTGGCGACGACCTCGGTTCCGAGTTGCGCGACGAACAGGGCGATGAGCGTGAACGCCGATATTTCGACGAAACTCGAAAAACCCATCGGCAAGCCCAGCCGGAGCAGCGCCATTTGCGTCCGCGCGCTGGGCCGGCTCACGCGGCGAAACAGCCCGTAGCCGCGCAGGCTGGCGCTGGCGCGCATGTGCGCCAGCCCCGCGGCCAGCGCCAGCCAGGCGATCAGCGCGTTCGAGATGCCGCAGCCGAGCACGCCGAGCGGCGCCCCGCCCCACTCGCCGTTCACCAGCAGGCTGGCCAGCAGTCCGTGGATCAGCGTGCAGATCAGCGCGACGATCATCAGCGGGCGGGGCTGGCCGACGGCAATGCAGAATGCGTAGAACGCGCGGTAGAGCAGCGCCGCGGGCAGCCCCCAGGCCAGGGCGGCAAGATAGTTCCGCGCCTTGGCGTCGACGGCGGGATCGAGCGCCGACAAGGCGAGCAGCGGATCGGGGTAGAGCAGGCAGAGCACGCCCGGCAGGGAGAGAAACAGCGCCAGCCAGAATCCCTGGTGCAGCACGCCGGCCAGCTCGCCGTCCCGCCCTCCGCCCTTGAGCTGCGCGGCGATCGGCGACACCGCCTGCACCACGCCGGCCAGCATCACGATGACCGTCACGTAAATGCCGCCGCCGACGGCGACCGCGGCCAGGTCCTCGGTGCCGAAATGCCCGAGCAGCACGGTGTCGATCACCGGCATGCCCATCAAGACCACCTGGGCGATCAGCGTCGGCCAGGCGTAGCCGGCGATCAGGCGGGATTGCTGGATGAACATCGGGCGGCAGGCATGATAGGCACGATAGGCGCGGCAGGCGCGGCAGGCGCAAGGACAAGACCCTTCATCGCGTGGACGCGGAAACGCCGGGAGAAGCCAGGCGCGATACCGCGACAGGGTGTGAGACCGTCCCGGCCGATGAAGTTCCCTTTTTTCCTTGCGGGAGAAAGGCCGGGAGAAAGGCTGGGGAAAAGGCTGGGGAAAAGGGGCCGCGTCTGTTTTTCAAGGGTTTCTTTGTGCCTTTGCGTCTTTGGAAGTTGTTTGCGATCTTCCCTGGGAGCGCGGGGCACCAGCCCCGCTTTTTACCAAATCAATGACACTTCCGCTGTTGCGGGGCTGGTGCCCCGCGCTCCCAGAGGCGGCTCGGAGTGAGGCTTTCATGATGGACTTGTGTAAGAAGCTGTTTTAAAAAAATGGGTACGAGAAATGCTTTGATCCCAAAAACCTCAATTCAAGCCCTGGGTGATGGTAGGGCGGTTTCTCCGAAACCGCCGCCACCCGGCGCGCTCGGAGATCGCGCCCTACCCTGGATGATCCATCTGCTTCTCAAACGTCTTTCTGATTTCTAAAACAGCTTCTGACACCTGACACCTGACACCTGACACCTGACACCTGCCACCTGACCCCTGATTCCTGATTCCTGATCCCTGACATCTGACCCCCGAATCATGCCCGCTTCCGTTTTTTTTTTCGCCGCATTCTCCGTGCTGAGGACGGTTTCGTTTTTCGCCGTGTTCCACTTCGCGCCCATCGCGCTGGCTTTCATCGCGGCGCGCTACTTCAAGCATCCGCTGTTCTACTTCTGGCGCGGCGTGGAACTGCCGATCTTGCTCCTTGCCGGCAGCGGCGGCGCGTGCCTCGCCTTTCGCGCCTTGCGCGGCGCGAAAACCCGGACGGGCGGGCCGAAACGGGAGGCGGGCCTGCGGCTGGCCGTCTGCCTGCTCTTGCTGGGCCTGATCCTGGTCCAGGAAGGAGGGTTCCGCTGGCAGCGATTCCAGGTGCTGCAAGCGGACGCGGCGACGCGGCGCATGGGGCGGCATTTCGTCGTCGGTTTCCGGGATTTCGACGAACTGAAGTCCTTGGCCGAACGCGGTCTCATCGGCGGCATCTACATCGCCAGGCGCAATCTCCGGGGCGAAAGCGCGCAAAGCCTGCGCCGGCGCATCGATGGCTTGCAGGAAGCGCGCCGCCGCGCCGCCGCGCCGGCCTGCCGCCGCTGTTCGTCATGGCCGACCAGGAAGGCGGCGAGGTATCGCACCTCTCGCCGCTCGTCGAACCCCTGCCCGCACTGGCCGGACTGCTCGCCGACGGCGCGGCGGACCTGGAAGCGCGCGCCCGCGCCCAGGGCGAACGGCAGGGGCGCGCGCTGGCGGCGCTCGGCATCAACATGAACCTGTCCCCGGTGGTCGACCTGAAGCCCTCCGGAAAAGAGGACTGGCCCGACCGGCGCACCCTCATCTCGCGCCGCGCCATCGCCGCCGACCCGCGGATCGTCGCGTGGGTCGCCTCGGCCTACGGCGCGGGCCTCGCCGCCAGCGGCGTCCTGCCCACGGTCAAGCACTTCCCCGGTCTCGGGCGGGTGCGGGGCGACACCCACTTCGTCAAGGCCAGCCTGCCGTCCGACCCCGTGGCGCGGGCCGCCGACTGGCTGCCCTTCCGCGAAGTCACCGCCCGCACCGGCGCGGCGATGATGCTGGCGCACGTCCGCCTGCCCGACATCGACCCGGACGCCCCCGCTTCCCTTTCCCGCGCGCTGGTACAGGACGTTCTGCGCAAACGAGGCGGCGAGGGCTGGAATTACCAAGGCATCCTGATTACCGACGACCTGAACATGGGCGCGGTATACGCCGACGGCATCGGCCAAGC
>JAISQQ010000332.1 GCA_031274075.1 Accumulibacter sp. | reverse complement strand
GCCAACAATTGCGCCTCTATCTTGGCGTAGGCTTCTCTTGGGATGTCGCTCGGATAGGCTTTTCTCATGGCTTGGTTTTATATCTCCTTGACCTTTTTGTGAGTTGCTAAACAGGCTCTAAGCGAAGCGCAACCCGACGATCGTTCACCAAGCGAGCTTCCGGGTTCCCCGCGGCGGTCGTCCAAACGCTTCCTTTCCGCCTCGCCGATCCAGCGCCTATAATCGGGCCTGAGCCGGGACGAACTGGCGGCCTTGCGCCCCTGGCGGGACGGTTTTGTCCTTTTCCGCAAACAAGCGCCGTCACGAAGGCGGTTTGCGGCTGGCCACTGTTTTGCTTCCCCTTGGGGTGCTTCTCCCGGCGTACGCCCGTTGGTCCCCTGAAACCTCGATTCAAGCACGGCGTGCAAGGCGAGAATCCAGCCCGTAGCCTGGACGAACGAAGCGCCGTCCGATGATCGTTCCATTTCGCCGCGTCGGCGGCGCAGACTTTTCCTGGATATCAGCGGCGCTTCGCACCGAAGCTTGCGACCGTTGAAAGACGGCCTTCGGCCTTTTCCGCCGTTTCAGGGGACTATCTTCTGAAATACCCGTTTACGCTCCGTGAATGATGGCCACGATGAACTCGTGCGGCCTGACCGTATAACGCAGCGCCAGGCCGTCGCCATCCGCGGCTTTTCGCTCGACCGTGTAGCGCGGCAGCGAGACGCTGCGCAGGTACTCCTGCCGCGTGGGACGCAGTTGGGCGGGCGTGGGCGCGCCCATGCGCACCCAGGCGTCGAAGGAACTGCCGCCGCCGGGGCTGACGGAGTAGGTTTCGACGTCGTATTCGCCGGGGGCGACGCCCTGGATCTGGAAGAGGATATGGCTGTCCCCCTTGGCGACGAACA
This sequence comes from Accumulibacter sp., assembly GCA_031274075.1. Lineage (GTDB taxonomy): Bacteria > Pseudomonadota > Gammaproteobacteria > Burkholderiales > Rhodocyclaceae > Propionivibrio. The sequence goes on along the minus strand of JAISQQ010000332.1, from coordinate 2,957 downwards.
CGCCGTAGCGGTCCAGCACGTCGCCCGCGGCCATGTACCGGCGTTGGTACAACTGGTCGTAATGGCAATAGTTGAACATCGCCAGCCGCAGTTTTCCGTCGCGGCGTGTGAGGGCCCAGTCCGCGCCGTGGCTGATCCACTCGCCCTCCATCCGCCGCAGCAGCCACAGGGCGTAGTAGCCGCTTTTGGGAATGCCGTTGTAGGTGAACAGCCCGTAGCCGCCGTGGAACAATTCCTGCTGCGCCGGGATTTCCTCCATGAAGTCGCTTGCCGTCCAGTAGCCCATCGCCTCCAGCGCGCCGGCGTTTTGCAGGATGTTCTTCGCCAGGAAAGCCGCCTTGAAACAGGTGTCGTTGCACAGGTCGCGCTGCCACATGGTCGAGTTCCACGTTTCCAGCCAGATCCTGGGCTTGTGGATGCCCCGGTGGCGCAGCCAGCCGCGCAGCGCCTTGAGCGCGTCGGCCAGGTAGTTCTCGTTGCCGCTGATCTGCACCGGCGCGGTTTCGTGCGTGTCCGTCACGTCGGACGCTTGCTGGGGCAAGCCCCGGTACTCGACGTGAAAACACTGCACGCTGATGAAGTCCGGCAGGCCGCCGTGCTCGGCGCAAGCGTCGAAGAATTGCTCCCAGTCGTGGTTTCCCGCCACGCCGAGCAGGCCGATGTCGCACCCCGGTCCGTCGAATTCCGCGTCCGGCAGTAGTTCTTTGACGACCGCCCGGGTTTCCCGGTACAAGGCGGCGTATTCGCGCATGGTGAAATAACCCAGGTAAACCCAATAGGCGTTGACGGCCACGAATTTCCACGCGGACGTTTGCAAGCTTCCGTAGCGGCGCATCCAGTGGGCGACCAGCGTGCGCACCAGGGCTTTCCATTTGTCCATGTCCGCCGGCAGGGAGACTACCGACGCGTGCTGGAACGGCATTTTCGCGCCGAGACGCGCCAACGCCGAAGGCATGAAGCTGAATTCGACATACGGCGTCAGCCCGGCGGACAGGATGAAATCGAAGAGCATGTCGAGGTAGGTGAAGTTGTAGACGGGCTGGCCCTGCGCGTCTTCGCGGTAGACCTGCATGTCGTCGTCCAGCAGCCCGTGGAAGCGGACGTAGCGGAAGCCGATTTCCCGCTGGCATTGCAGGATCTGTTCCTGCACCGGCGCCAGCAGCAGCTCCTTGGCGCAACCGAGGGTGAGCAGGTTCTTCCACGTCGGCTCCCAGCGGCGGGCCTTGGCCGCGCCGTCCGCCACCCTGATCCGCTCGACCCGTTCGGCGGGCGGGGCCGGCGGGACCCATGCGAGCGGCGCTTCGGCGCGCGCTTCGGCGTATTTCGTCAGCGTGCGGAACGCATCGCTGACCGGCTGGAGGAAGGCGTCTTCGACGTCCGCGCGCGGCGCGCCCGCGTCCTTCGCTCGCGTCTTCCGATACTCTCCCGGCGTCTGTCCGTAAGCTTCCCGGAACGCGGCGATGAACGCGCCGGTGTTGGGAAAGTCGTTGTCCAACGCGATTTCCGTCACCGACTTGGCGGCGGCGCGCACGTCCCGGTACGCATGGTCGAGCCGCACGGTGCGCAGGTAGTGTGAAAAGGAAGAACCTGTCGCGCTTGAAGAAGCGGGAAAGGTAGCCGGTGGAGAGGAACTCCCGCGCCGCCAGTTGTTCCAGGGTAATCGTCCCGGCGCATTGCTGCTCGATGAACGCCAGCATTCTTTTCAGCCGCCGCGCGTGTACGCCCGGCAGCTCGTCCAGCGCGGCCGGCGTGGAAAAATGCCGTTGCAGAATCCCCAAAAGCCGCAGGGTTTCTTCATAGACCATGAAAAAGACGCCGGCCTGGTTTTTATAGAAAGCGGTGAACACCCGGGCGACGTGTTCGCGTATCTGGCGATACGGCGCGTCGGCGCCGCTCGCCCGAAACCCTTGCGCGGAGCAGCAATGGACGGCCTGACCGGCGAGGATGTCGCCGTGCGAACGCAGCAGCCCCACGTCCACCGCCATGCAAAGCAGCAGGGAGGCGGCTTCCAGATGCAGGGAATACAATTCGTGCCGGTTCAGCACCAGGATGTCCTCGGCTTCCATTCCGATGAGCCGGCTTTTCTGGCGGATGCCGACCGGTCCCCGCAACACGAACACGACGCCAAGATGCTCGTTCCACGTCTGTTTCCTGTCGGCCTCCGCGCCGAACACGGAAAACACGATATCTTGACCCGCTTCATTGTTGGTGAAACGCAGCATGGGACGCCCTGCTGTCTTTGTCGATTCATGTTATCACTACTCGTCAAAAACGGACTCCGCTTGGAAAGCTCCGTGTCGGCTCCCAGCAAAATCTTGACCTGCCAGGTTATTGTATATACAGTAACAAGCATGGAAATCGAATTCGACCCCGCGAAAGACGCCGCCAATCGCAAAAAGCATGGCTTGTCGCTGGTAATGCCGGCGGAAATGGAGTGGGACGACGCACACGTCTGGCCGGATACGCGGTTTTTTACGATGAACCGCGCTTCCGCGCCCTCGTTTCGTTGGGCGAAGCAATTTTTCACGCCGCCTTTGTCGAACGCGGCGACAATCCGCATCATCAGTTTGCGCAAGGCCAGCAAGGCAGAAAGAACGCTTTATGTCGAACACGCCCGATAGGGAATATCTCGTGACCGCTTCGGGACGGCGCATCGCGCTCCCGACCCCGGAAGAAGACGCCGCCATCACCGCCGCCGCGATGGCGGATCCGGATTGCCCACCGATGACGGAGGGGGACGCGGCCCGGATGCGTCCGGCGCGCGAGGTGTTGTCGCCCGCCTTGTACGCGGCGCTGGCCTCGAAAGGCGGACGCCCCAAGTCGGCGACGCCGAAGGTTTTTACCGGCATCCGCTTCGACGCCGACGTGCTCGCCGCCTTGAAAGCCACCGGCAAGGGCTGGCAAACGCGCGTCAATGACGCCATGCGCGATTGGCTCAAAACCCGTTCGCCGGGGTG